>NZ_VIDW01000130.1:0-557 GCF_006519665.1 Paenibacillus sp. tmac-D7
AAAATGGTTGTAATAGGTCATGTACTCCTTGATCTCCCGTTTTACCTCATCCAAAGTCGCACAAGGTTTGATGGAGGCCTGATCTTTGAAATGGCCAAAAAAGGATTCCTGGGGTGCGTTATCCCAGCAGTTTCCGCGTCTGGACATCGACTGTCTGAATCCCATCTTCTTAACCAGTTTCTGAAAATCCGGATGCGTATAATGGGTTCCCTGATCAGAATGGATGAAGGCACCGTCTGCTTTTTTGCACCTTCGATTTGTCTTCAGCTTTCGCAGGGTGTCGATCGCCAGGTCCATCGTGATTCGGTCTGATACATGATAAGCCAGGATTTCATTGGTTGAACCGTCCTTGATCGTTGACAAGTAAGCTTTTTTTCCTGAGCCATAATATAAATAGGTGATATCCGTCAGTAATACCTTGCCGGGGATATCCTGCTTAAATTCCCTGTTCAGCAGGTTAGGAACCACCCTGTGCTCCTGAGTTGCCTTCATCATCCGTTTATAGGGATTGGCTTTCCTGAACGGACACACAATGCCGTATTTCTTCATGATTCTCC
>NZ_VIDW01000131.1:0-505 GCF_006519665.1 Paenibacillus sp. tmac-D7
ATCTATGTAGGGCTGTACCTGCTGGCTTCAAGCATTGCCAAGAAGGGCATAGATTGCGGTAAGTCTTTTCAGGAAGACTCTAACCCCTGACAATAGCCAATCATCAAATTTTACCATTCATTAATTTTCTGACAGGTTGACATATTACATATGGATGCCATTTCAGGAGGTGATCAACGTGACGGTAGCTTCTCAAGTGAAAACAGCTGTAGCTTCATTAAAAAGCGCGCAGGCCAGCTTTGAACAGTTTGCGTTAAACACACAAAACCAACAGGCCAAAACCACTTTCACAAATGCAGCGCAACAGACACAAAACATCATTGACCAGGTCACTCCACGGTTACAACAAATTGAACAGGAAGAACCGCAGTATAAAGGTTTCTAAAAAAGGCCATGCCGATCTCTTCTCGGCATGGCTGTCCCTTTATTCCCTCGTAGATGACTGGATTGGGAGGCTGATTTTCTTGGCATGGATAGCAGGATTATGGCTAGTAAATACGGCACT
>NZ_VIDW01000132.1:0-503 GCF_006519665.1 Paenibacillus sp. tmac-D7
GCTTTGTTTCGTTTATCCAGTTTTCAAGGAACAAGTTCTTGCTGCCGTTCAACCGGCAGGAAAGTCATCTTACCATAATGCCGATCGCTCGACAAGAGGTAGTTTTTGGTGGAGCCAAGCGGGATCGAACCGCTGACCTCCTGCTTGCAAGGCAGGCGCTCTCCCAGCTGAGCTATGGCCCCAAACATTATGAAATTTATGGTGGGCCCTAGTGGACTCGAACCACCGACCTCACCCTTATCAGGGGTGCGCTCTAACCAGCTGAGCTAAGGGCCCTCATGTTGACCTTATTCATCCACACAAGGTGGATTCGCTTGGCGACGTTCTACTCTCCCAGGACCCTGCGGTCCAAGTACCATCGACGCTGGAAGGCTTAACGTTCGTGTTCGGGATGGGTACGCGTGGTTCCCTTCCGCCATCATCACCAAACGAATCGGTTAGCGGGCTAACCGAGAAAGGCTATTGCGCCTTTCAAAACTGAACATCGAAGTGAGTGCTTCTGT
>NZ_VIDW01000133.1:0-484 GCF_006519665.1 Paenibacillus sp. tmac-D7
GACGAAAATCAGATTCATCATGCAATCGAACAAGCCTATCAATTGATTGTTGAAGCACACCGCAACATGACTGACATTTGGCGCACTCACGTACTGTTTACGCGGCAATGGTGGTTTGGAGTAGGTTTATCGATATGCCCCTGGCTATTTTGGATCGGATTTCGGGATAAGAGAGCTACGGGACAGTTTCTCCTATCCGGGCTTACGATGATTATCGTGTCATCGTGGCTGGACCAGCTTGGGATTGCCATGGGACTCTTGCATTATCACTGGGAAGTCATACCGTTCATGCCGGCCAATTTTCCATGGAATTTTTCACTTCTTCCCGTCACGGTTATGTTCTTACACCAGTACAAGTCTGGCATACATCCGTTGTTCAAAGCTCTCCTATTTGGGGGATTTTCCGCTTTTGTGGCCGAGCCGGTCTCACAAATGGCCGATTTATACCACCCCGTTCACTGGAAACATACATATTCGTTTCCTA
>NZ_VIDW01000134.1:0-426 GCF_006519665.1 Paenibacillus sp. tmac-D7
TGGCAGATAGCCGCCGTCAACTTCCCGGACTCGTACGCCCCGCGGACGAGATCTACCATGGGCTTAGAGAGTCGCATGTGATCCGGGGCGAATCCGCCGGGAATCACAACCGCGTCGAACTCATCCGCACTGACCTCGTCCGCGGACCGGTCAGCCGTGATCGGGTAGCCGAGCTTACTGTCATAAGTGGATTTCCTCCCCGATCCGACGATTACGACCGTCGCACCCTCCTCTTGGAGTCGGAGGACCGGATACCACGCCTCCAGCTCCTGGTAATCATCTTCGATAAGCAGCGCAACGCGCCTGCCGTTTAGTTTCATATCTTTCGCTCCCTTTCTTGAACTTCCATTATCAACCTTCATTATCAACTTCAGTTGCGCCCTTGCCGTCAATCGTAGGGGTAAGGCATCACGCTTGCTGGTATTT
>NZ_VIDW01000135.1:0-376 GCF_006519665.1 Paenibacillus sp. tmac-D7
GTAAGCGTCTAATAAGTTAGTGTATAGAAACCTCCCTCAGTCTTTGAGACAATTCCCTTAATTGGAGTTTGTAGAGTTTTTCGACTTCGATCGAAAAACTCCAAAGGGAGGTTTAGAGTTGAATACCAGGGAAGTTACTAACCAGTATCGATTAAACAAATGGACTGAGATTGTCCGAGAATGTCGCAGTAGTGGACAAACGATCTCTGCCTGGTGTGCTGATCATGACATTAATCCTAAAACTTATTATTATTGGTTGAGGCGCGTGCGCGCTGCCGCATGCGAAGCCCTCCCGTCACTTTATTCTCAAAACAACCCAATTACCAATCCATTCGTACCAGTAAACATTCCAGTCTCTACAGCTGGTACTGATTCT
>NZ_VIDW01000136.1:0-333 GCF_006519665.1 Paenibacillus sp. tmac-D7
TGCGGCTGTTTTGATGGCCATCATGATATCCGCATCGGGTATAAAATAAGGGTTGGTCACGTCGATAGTTCGGGTCGCCTGCGTCAGGCAGATGAAATGCATTTCCCGAATGACCGGAGTAGGCAGCCCGGGATTGCCTTCGAATATCTGTATATAGACGTTATGCGAATCCTTGGACGGGGAAGCTTTTCCCATGTGGGTGCCTTCCATCGTTCCCAGCTCCGATCCCCATTCCCATCCGTATCCGGATCGTTCTGTTTTGCCGGATGGAAATGGATGAATGGCTTTATCGTCTGAAAGTTGAGCCGATTCAGGGATAAATTTTGCCTTTCT
>NZ_VIDW01000137.1:0-333 GCF_006519665.1 Paenibacillus sp. tmac-D7
CGCGGCTGTTTTGATGGCCATCATGATATCCGCATCGGGTATAAAATAAGGGTTGGTCACGTCGATGGTTCGGGTCGCCTGCGTCAGGCAGATGAAATGCATTTCCCGAATGACCGGGGTAGGCAGCCCGGGATTGCCTTCAAATATCTGTATATAGACGCTATGCGAATCCTCGGATGGGGAAGCTTTTCCAGTTTGGGTGCTCTCCATCGTTCCCAGCTCCGATCCCCATTCCCATCCGTATCCGGATCGTTCCGTTTTGCCGGATGGAAAGGGATGAATGGCTTTATCGTCTGAAAGTTGAGCCAATTCAGGGATAAATTTTGCCTTTCC
>NZ_VIDW01000138.1:0-333 GCF_006519665.1 Paenibacillus sp. tmac-D7
TGGTGACCCGTAGGGGATTCGAACCCCTGTTACCTCCGTGAAAGGGAGGTGTCTTAACCCCTTGACCAACGGGCCTTGCGAATACTTATTCTGCAGTTCTACGGAGAGAGAGGGATTCGAACCCTCGAGACGCTTGTGACGCCTACACGATTTCCAATCGTGCTCCTTCGGCCAACTCGGACACCTCTCCATATGGCTCCCCGAACAGGACTCGAACCTGTGACAACTCGATTAACAGTCGAGTGCTCTACCAACTGAGCTATCGGGGAATATTCCTTCAGAGCTTACGCCCTGAAAACTGGATACGAAACTCAGCATGCTGAATGCTTTGAT
>NZ_VIDW01000139.1:0-283 GCF_006519665.1 Paenibacillus sp. tmac-D7
GACCGATGCCACCCCTTTCCGTTATCCGGATACCGATCATTTTTCATTCGATATGTGCCTGCTTTGGCTCTTTATATACGCGAGTTTCCATACAGTATATTCGACGTTACAAATACACCAACCGGCGGCAACGAAGTTGAAGGCGGTTGGGGCGGGACATAGCCGCTATACCCCGCCAAGCTTATATCTGTTGTCGCTACCCAGGTTCCATACTCACCTGCCTGTAAAGAGGGGGGGAGCATCTGGAGGCGTCCGGTGAGAACCAGATGCCGAAGTTGAATCT
>NZ_VIDW01000014.1:0-124812 GCF_006519665.1 Paenibacillus sp. tmac-D7
TCCGCCGCCAGCGTTTCGTCGAGCCCGAGCGCCTTCAGCCCTTCGTGCTCCCAGCGGGATACGCCGGTGACGCCGAGCTCGGCCGCGATCTCGCGCAGCCATTCGCCGATCTTCGCGCGGGCCTCCGCTTCCTCGACGACGAGCACTTTGCCCGTCAACGCGGTCCAATTGCGGCTGAACGCTTCAATCTTTTCCTCCGTCGTCCAAGCGATCTCTTTATAAAAATCCGGCACGCCGCGATTCGGATGCGCCGGCGGCTGCGTCGGGACGGCTTGCCGCCCGAGTCCCGATGAGAGCTTCGCCATGAACGCTTCCCGGCCTCGTATCGTTCCTTTAGTCATGCTGCCGCCCTCCTTGCGGTGGCTGCTCTTGATTGGCAAGCGCATCCGCCTCATTCGCTGCGCTCGCGGCCTTCGCCGGCTGCCGCTTCAGCTCCCGCTGCAGCTCGCTCCAGCGATCCCGGAACGGGCGTTCCGCCAGCATCGGGAAGTGGCGCGACTGCGTCCATCCCGCCGCCGGTCCCGGCGCCTTCTTGAGGTAGCCCCGCTTCGCGAAAGGCTTCAGCGCGTAATACGCGGACCGGGCCGCCAGCTTATACAGCTTCACATGGCCGAACGCCGTTTGGAACGTCTTGAACGCAATCCGCTCGGCCAGAGGCGTGAAGCCCTGCTTCACTTTGCGGGCACGCAGCTGGACGAGCATGTCGTGCAGCGGTATTTTCACCGGACAAGCCTCGTAACAGGCGCCGCACAAGCTGGACGCATACGCCAACTGCCCTGCCTCCTTCATATCCTGCTGCAGCAGCGGCGTCAGCACGGCGCCGATCGGGCCGCTGTATACGCTGCCGTAGGTATGGCCGCCCACATGGCGGTAGACCGGGCAGGCATTCAAGCAGGCGGCGCAGCGGATGCAGTGCAGCACTTCTTGAAATACCGGATCGCCAAGCTGTGCGGAGCGTCCGTTGTCGAGAATGATCAGATGCAGCTCCTCCGGTCCGTCGAGCTCCCCTTCGCGGCGCGGCCCCGTAATCATCGACGTGTAGGTCGTCAGCTTCTGACCGGTGGCGCTGCGCGCCAGCAGGTTCAGCATGACCTCCAAATCGTCGTACGTCGGCACGAGCCGTTCCATCCCCATGATCACGACGTGGCATGGGGGCACCGTTGAGACCATACGCCCGTTGCCTTCGTTCGAAACAAGCGTAATCGCCCCGGATTCCGCCACGCCGAAATTACAGCCGGTCAACCCGATGTCCGCTTCAAGGAAATAGTTGCGCAAGCGTCCGCGTGCGTACCCCGCCAGCACTTTCGTATCGGGCGCGAACTTCTCGCCCGCTTCATTCGAGAACAAGTCCGCGATTTGCTGCTTGTTCTTATGTATAGCCGGTATGATCAGATGCGACGGCGTTTCTTGGGCCAGCTGAAGGATGTATTCGCCGAGGTCGGTTTCGATCGCTTCAATGCCCTGCTCCTCCAGCCGATGGTTCAGGCGGATTTCCTCGGACACCATCGACTTGCCCTTCGCCACCAGCTTGGCGTCCCGCTTCTTGGCGATCTCGAGGAAGGTTTGCACCGCTTCCTCGCCGGTTGAGCAGAAATAGACGTTGCCGCCGGCCTTAGCCACGTTATCGGAGAATTGCGTCAAGTAATAGTCCAGGTTCTCGACGACATGCTTGCGGATCTCTCTGCCGCGTTCGCGCCATGCCTCCCAGCTGCCGAACTCGTCCGTCGCCTGCAGCTTCCCGGTCTTCAACTTGTCCGTCGTGAACGAGACGGCTTTGCGCAGAAACTCGTTGGCAAGCGCTTCTTCGGTTCTCCGCTTCAGCCCCGTGCCGATCAATTGTTTGTCAGTTTCGGCTTTTAGACTCACTGCGCTTCACTCCTTCTTCGAGCACCTGGGCCAAATGCATGACGCGCACCGGCTTGTTCTCTTTATTCAACCGGCCGTCGATATTCATCAGACAACCCATATCCGAGCCGATCAGCACATTCGCGCCCGTCGAGCATACATGGCCGGCCTTCTCGCACACCATCGCTTCCGAGATATCGGCCATCTTCACGGAGAACGTACCGCCGAAGCCGCAGCAGTCTTCCTTCTTCGGCAGGTCGATCAGCTCAAGTCCCTTCACGTTGCGCAGCAGCTCGCCCGGCTCCTCGCGAACGCCAAGCAAGCGGGTCGCATGACAGGACGGATGGTAGGTCGCTTTCACCGGCAGTTCCGCGCCTAAATCCTTCACGCCCAGCACATTCACGAGAAATTGCGAAAATTCGTACGTTTTCCCGATGAGCGCTTCCGCCTTCGCCTGCCAAACCGGCTCCTTCTCGAACAATTGCGGATAATAATGGTGAACCATGCCGGTGCAGGAGCCCGAAGGGGAGACCACATAGTCGCTGTGCTCGAAGGCGCGAATGAATTGGCGGGCGACCTCTCGGGCTTCGTCCTGATAGCCGCTGTTATAGGCGGGCTGTCCGCAGCATGTCTGCGCTTCCGGAAAATCTACCTCACAGCCGTAACGGTGCAGCAGACGAACGACGCTCTCGCCCACCTCGGGGTAGAGCTGATCCGCCAAACACGTAATAAATAGCGAAACGCGCATCGCATAGTCCCATCCTTTTCGAGTGAACTCGCCGTACACTTATCAGGTTATCAGATAAGTTGGTTTTTGAGAAGGCCGCGTTCCTCCATTTCGCAACTTTTGTCCATCAATTACCGTCCAACTAACCGACAACCTGTTCGTCTGGTTGTTTGGCCTGATCGGCTTTGTTTTGCTCGTCTTCGGCTTTCCGAAACGGAACTCCTAAGAAGGATCGGTCGAACGTACCGATCTTCGCCGGTTTACTTGTTCAAATACGGCACGAGCCCCCGCTCGACATGAAACAAATGGCGGCGCATGGCTTCGCGGGCCTCCTCGGCATCCTGCCTCTTCACCGCTTCATACACAGTTTGATGGTCCCGCCAAAGCTGCTCGGAGACGGCGCGGCTTCCGTACATTTGAAGCCGGCGCGTCTCCCGAATCGCCAGCTGCATCTGCGAAGAGATGGAATCGATCATCCGCACCAGGATCGCATTATGCGTCGCTTCCGCAAGCGCCAGATGAAATTCGATGTCGGACCGTTCCCCCTCCTCTTCATCGCCCAGATGCCGCTCCATGCGCTGCAAAATCGATTCGAACCTGCGCAGGTCGTCCTCCGTCCGCTTCTCCGCCGCCAGCGCCGCATTGGACGTTTCGAGCGCCTTGCGCGCTTCGATCAGATCGAGAACCGTCTCCCGGTTCATGAGCAGCGCATTCCATTCCGGCAGGCCGACATCCTCGGAAGCGATGCTCCGCACGTAACTGCCTTCGCCCTGATGGACTTCGACCAGTCCCATCGCTTTTAAAGCGCTGAGCGCTTCCCGGACCGTCGAACGGCCTACCTGAAAGAGCTCCGACAATTCTTTCGTCGAAGGCAGCTTCTCTCCCGGCTTTAACTGTCCGCCCGTAATTTGCGCTTTAATTTGATCGGCTATGACCTCGTATATTTTTCGCGTCGATATTTTCTGAACGTCCAGTTCCCGCACTCCCCTTCCTTACGGCCTTGCGCTTACCGCGTTCACGCGGGCTTCGAGCCACTGCAGCAAGTCCTCCATGACTTCTTCCCGATTCGTTTCGTTCAGCATCTCATGCCTTCCGTCCGGATACAGCTTATAGCTCACGTCGTGAAGCCCTTGGCTCTGGAGCTCACGCACCAGCCATAAGAACGATTTCCCCATACCGCCGACAGGATCCCGCTCTCCGGCAAACAAATACACCGGAAGCGATTTCGGAATGCGCCGCAGTTGTTCGGGACGATGGGCGTCGAGCAGCCCTTTAATCATATACCGGATACACTCGTTCGTAGCCGCTGCGTTGCAGAGCGGATCTCCGGCATAGGCATCGACCTCCGCCTCGTCCCGGCTTAACCAATCATGCCTGGTGCGGTTCGGGCGAAACGGCAGGTTGTGCTGCCCCGTCGTCAGCCAGTTCAGCAGGCGATTGCGGTGCGTCCCCCCTTGAAGGGCCGAGAACAGTCCGCCAAGTGCGAAACCAAGGCCATGCAGGATGGTTTGCTTCCCTTTCGTCCCCGACAAGACGAAGCCGTCCGCCTTCCCGGGATAACGTTCCATGTACAGCAGCGTCAAAAAAGAACCCATACTGTGCCCGAGCACGTAGACCGGAAGCCCCGGATAATCCAGGCGGATACGGTCCGTCAGCTGCACCATCGCCTCGGCCATCCGGTCAAAGCCGTTCGGGCCGATATGCGTAACCCGGTCAGGGGTCCCGGCCGTCAGGCCGTGCCCCCGATGATCGTTCGCATAAACGGCATAGCCCGAGCGGGTCAGCTTATCCGCCAGACGAGCGTATCGCTGTGCCCTTTCCGCCAAACCGTGGGCAATCTGCACAACGGCCTTAACCGGCGCTCCCTCTTCAGGGAGCCAACGATGCACCGTAATCAGCACGCCCTCCGTATCGTTGAATGTAAAGTCGTCACTGATCATCAAGAACCCTCCGCTCTCTACTTCCGTGACTTGCTGACCCCATTATAGAACGCTTCCTTCCCCACGGCAAATCGGAAAACAGAAAAAGGGACAGCTCAACTGCCCCAAGTATCCGGAACTTACGCAATCGTCGATCGGCCATCCGTCGAATGGCGAGCCCCGCTTCGTTCAGAACATCAGCGCAACGGCATCGCTGCCCTTCATCCCCGGCGTAATCCCCAGCTCCTCAGCCTTATACGTGACCGATTCGAGCGGCGATTCGAGCAGTTCCTCAATCGTGCGAACGCCCGTCGCCCGCCCTGCAATGATGCCCCGCTCCTTCAGCTTCCGGTTCAGCAAGTCGACGTCGAGCGCACCGCACATGATATATCCCTTGTCGGTCGTGACGGCCAACAGGGTCGTTAACGGCAGCTTTACCTCGATCGCGAGTGCGGTGCGGCCGCCTACCTCAACCGGTTCCATTCGCATCATGATCAAGCACCCCTCCTCAAGATCAATATGCTATCACTATATGATGCAGACGCCCCCTCGGTGCATAATTCTCACACGCGGTGTGAGCCTTGTCCATAGATCTACAGCCTTACGTCAAAACATGGTATAGTAGGGCTTGCTGAATAATCAAAAAATCCTTATGTCACAAGGGTTTAGAGGCACTTTTGTCGAATTCATCTGCAAAGAAAACACGGAGAATCGGTAAAAAACCTTGCAGATGGAGTGAGCGAAAATGTTCGTGCTGAATCGAGATATGGCAGACCTGTTGGAAAACTTCTATTTGCCCTTTGGCGGAAAATTAAATCCAACCAATCGGTGGGTGCAGCTTGCGGCGATCATCCCTTGGGACAAAGTAGAAGAGAAATATGTGAGATCGTTCCAGTCCCCAGCTATCGGCCAAAAGGCGTACTCGGCACGTATCGCCCTTGGCTCGCTCATCATCAAGGAGCGCCTTGGTTTAAGCGACCGCGAGACCACCTTACAAATCCAGGAAAATCCATATTTGCAGTTCTTCTTGGGCTACACCGCGTATGTCGATGAAGTGCCGTTTCATCACTCCCTGCTCACGCATTTTCGGGAACGGCTCGGCTTGGAAATCCTAGCTGAAGTCAATGACTGGATCGCCCAAGCCGCGCTGCAAGCAGAGCGAGAGGCCGAGGCGAAACCGAAATCGTCCAAGCGAGATCGCGATGACGACGACAACGACGCGGGTGGCTCGCAGCTCACCATGGAGGTAGGGGACGCTTTCTCCATTCCCGAGGAGCCCCCTGTTGAGGCGAAGAAACCCCGCAACATGGCGAAAAAGCTACACGTCCTGCCACCTACAGCCGCACCGACAGCGGAAGTCATGAACAAGGGCACCCTCATGCTGGATGCGACATGCGCGCCTGCGGACATCAAGTATCCGACGGACTTGGGGCTGCTGAATCACGCCCGTGAAATCCTGGAAGACATCATTGACGTGCTGCACCGTCCCCATGTCGGAGCAATGGAGAAGCCGCGCACGTACCGCGAGAAAGCCAGAAAATCGTACTTGAGTGTTTGCAAGCAACGCAAGGCATCGGGCAAGGTGATCCGCAAAGCGATCAAAAAGCAACTTGGCTACGTGGGACGGAATCTGCGGATTATTGAAGCCCTCGTGAAGTATACGCCTCTCACGGAACTGAGCAAAAGACACTATCGCCAGCTTCTGATCATCTCGGAGCTCTACCGTCAGCAGCGCGAAATGATGGAGAAGAAAACACATATCGTCGCCGATCGCATCGTGAGTATCGAACAGCCGCATGTACGTCCGATGGTTCGAGGCAAAGCTGGAGCGAACGTGGAGTTCGGTGCCAAAATCGCCGCCAGTCTGGTGGACGGTTACGCTTGGATCGAAACGGCACAGTGGGACAGCTTCAACGAGGCAACCACGCTGCAAGCATCGGTGGAAGCGTACAAACAGCGATTCGGGTATTATCCCGCCGTCATTCTAGCGGATAAAATCTACCGCAATCGTGACAACCTGAACTATTGCAAAGCGCTAGGGATTCGCCTTAGTGGCCCGAAGCTCGGCAGACCCTCGAAAGAGCAAAGTGAAGTCGCCGATCGTCGGCAAGAGCGCCAGGACGCTGTAAAGCGTAATGCGATCGAAGGAAAATTTGGAGAAGGCAAGCGCAAATTGGGTCTAGGTCGCATTCGGGCGCGTGGCGCCGAAACCAGTTTGACCGTCATCGCCCTTCAGTTTCTGGTCATGAATCTGGAGAGGCGACTGCGTGTTCTCTTTTTGCTTTTCTTCAGACTGCTCGGGTTTAGAGACTTGCGTTGGGTGTAGATGGAACTAATCTTGTTCAGCAAGCCCTATAGTAGTACAGATGAAAGCAATTGGGAGGTACGGCCAATATGGATGACCCACAAAAGCCGAGACGGAAATTTTTATTCAAAGTGGATATCCTCATTGAGGAAGAAACCAACGGGCTGGCCTTGGAGACGCTGCTGCATCTGTTGAATTCCGATAAAGTCGAAGACTATCAAGTGAAAGAGGGCGTAGAGTTAGGAAAAAAGATCGAGTACGCCCTGAAGGAAGCGATCTCGAAGCGGCATGTGAAGCCGTTCCCGGCGGCTTCACATCCAAAGGTGCCGCCGGAGAATACGGGAGCGCCGCAAACGCCGGGCGCAAAGGGGTCGCGCCGGGCGGAATCGGATCCCCACCGTTCCATCTGGGAAGAGATGAAGAAGTGTCAGGAGAACAATTCGCTCCTTCGCTTGTCCATTGTCAAAGAGAAAGGCGTAAAGCTCAGTATGCCTTGCCGCATTATCAACATCGACCCGCCTAGCGGCAACTTATCCGTTTACCACGTCGACGAGAAAAAGGTGTACTTGCTCCAAATCAATGAGATCGACGACTTCGAAATCAGCTAACTGATACGGAAGAACAAAGACGGCAGCCGGTTTCGGCTGCCGTCTTCGCTTACATGCGTTCTTTCATCAACAATTCCGCGGCCTCGACGCTGAGCGGCGGACTGAAGTAGTAGCCTTGGATTTCATCGCACCGGTTATGATACAGAAATTGAAGCTGTTCTTCGGTTTCGACGCCTTCGGCGATTACTTTCAGCTTCATATGTCTCGTCATCGCAATGATGGAAGCGACGATCGCCGCATCGTTCGGATCGGTCATAATATCGCGAACGAACGATTGATCGATCTTCAGCTTATCGATTGGAAATTTCTTCAGATAGGAAAGCGAGCTGTATCCCGTCCCAAAATCGTCGATGCTGATGGTCACGCCTAGGTTCTTCAGCTCGTGCAGCTGATCGATCGAATATTCCACGTCCATCGTGCTGCTCTCCGTAATTTCCAGCTCCAGCTGAGCCGCATCAAGGCCTGTCAGCTCCAGTACCTCCGCCACTTTGCCGGTCAGGTTGTGCTGCAAAAATTGCCGCGTGGACAAATTGACGGATACCGGCGGCGGGCTGTAGCCTTGCTCCTGCCAATGTTTATTTTGCCGGCACGCTTCTTTCAATACCCACTCGCCGATCGGCACAATCAAACCGCTTTCTTCCGCGAACGGAATGAAGTGGCCCGGGGAAACGATTCCGCGTTCCGGATGCGCCCACCTGACGAGCGCTTCGAAGCCGACGATGCGTTGCGAGGCGATGTCCATTTGCGGCTGGTAATACAGCACCAGCTCGTCTTTAGCGATGGCGCGCCGAAGTTCCTGCTCCATGGTCAGCTTCTCCAGCGATGCGGATTTCATCTGACTGTTAAACAGCTGATAGTTATTGCGGCCTTTCTCCTTGGCCCGGGTGAGCGCCATATCGGCGCATTTCATCACCTCTTCGACGCTTCGCTCGTCCTCGGAGACGAGCGTGATCCCGATGCTGGCCGTGATGTTGACCTGATACTGCTCCAGCATGAACGGCTCCTCCAATACGCCGGTCAACGAATCCGCGATGACACTCACCTGCTCGATTTCGTTACCCGGCGCCAGCCCGTTAAAGAACAAAGCGAACTCGTCGCCTTCCGTCCGGGCCATAAAATCGTTCTCCGACAAGCAGCGGGTAAACCGCTCCGCCACCTGAAGGAGCAGCATGTCTCCGTAATCGTGGCCGAAGCCGTCATTAACCATTTTGAACCGGTCGATATCGATGAAAAAAACAGCGAGCCGGTTATGGCTTATTGTAATGGCAGCCATCGCCGATTCCAGCTGCTGCACGAACAGGCGCCGGTTCGGCAGCCCGGTCATATCATCGTAGTAAGCCATATGGCGAATTTGTTCTTCCGAGCGTCTGGCCGCCGTCATGTCGGTGCTGATGACGAGGATGCCTTTCACACCCGCTCCGCTTTTAATCGGCACGGCCGTCGTATCGAGATCGACGCGGTACCCTTCTTTATGAATGACAGCCGACTTGAACGACCTCGGCGTGCCTTTCAGCACTTCCGCGAAAAGCGTTGCCGCTGTTTTGATCCGGTCGGACGCCAGGGATTCGGCAATCGATCGACCCTTCAATTCGTCTTCGCGGTAGCCCAGCATTTGCTCGGCCGACGGGTTTAAACGAACGACGCAGCCCTGTCCGTCCAGAATGGCGATGCCGCTGGGGTTATGGGCGTATAACGCCCCCAAAACTTCAAGCTGCTCTTGGGCCTCCTGGACGGCCTGTAACGGCCCGGGCGTTTGACCTGCGCTCAAATGCCCCGCAGCGGGGGCAGCCGACATGCGCCAGAAACCGAGCGCAGAGAAGAGGGTTACGCCGCTGAACAACCATACGATGGGGGGAGGAAGGAACACGGAGGCAAGGAAACTCATCCCGGCAAAGCCCAAAACCACTATGAAGTAACGACCGTACTGATGCCGATAAATTGCATTCCCCGCTTCGTTTGTCCTACTCATGGATGTCCCCCTTTATACGCATGCGTCGTTATACCCATGACGACCTGCGCCGATATAGGTCTTTAGAGAACATTTCTACGACAATCACCGGTTTTCCTGCCCATCAGACAAAAAATAACAAGTTTTGTGGCGTTATACATAAAAAAATCGGCGAATTCGCCGAAAAAATAGGTTAAATGTTCGATTTTTTTCGATAGACCGCCGCGGCCAGCATTCCCCAGCCCAGCAAAAAAGCTACGCCCCCGATCGGCGTAATCGCCCCTAGCGTTCTAATTCCCGTTAAGCTCAATACGTATAAGCTCCCCGAAAATATAACAATGCCCGCAAACATGAACCAGCCTGCCCACCGAAGCTGACGGCTGTCAGGAATCGCAGCAAACGCCAAGCCGACCGCGATAAGACCGAGCGCGTGCATCATTTGATACTGCACTCCGGTTTGGTAGTTTGCCAGCATGTCCGCCGTCAGCACTTTCTTCAACGCATGGGCGCCGAACGCTCCAAAGGCCACAGACAAGAAGGCGCAGATCGCCCCAAGCCCTACAAACGTTCTGTTCATCGTTGTTCACCTCCGCTTCTTCCTTATCATAGAACATATTGCCCGAAGTGCCAAATGAACCTTTTATGAAAAAATCCCGCCCGGCGCCTTATGGAGAGCGGCGGCGGGCGGGAGCGCATGTGCGGAGTGAAAGCAAGGTTACATGAGGCCGATGTCGTGTTGACCGATGATTAAGGTGACGGGCTCAAGAAACGCACGCGTAGATGCCGGCTGTTGGATCAAGTCGATCTCAATGTCGACCACCTTGAACCGTTGACGCTTGCCTTCCCTTTTGTCATACACCACTTCAAACTGCTTCAATCCCAATTGGTAAGAAACGACCGAGGAACCGATGGCGAGCGCAGGGATCTCAAATTCCCCGTGTTCAAACAATACTTCGGCCATTATTTCCTCGTTCATATCCACGATAGTAACCGTCTGGCAAATGGTAAACTTCATAAGTCGTCCTCCTCCGGCCGGGCCTTCGCAATCGGATCTTTCAAGCCCTACTGGAAATAGTACGACATCATGCGCCAAAACTCCTGCTGGCGCTGTCGAAAAAGATGAGCCGTTGGACATTGGGACCACGTACAATCTGTGTAAATTTTTTATTCCCCAAACCCGCACCCCCGTGGCAAAAGCCTTATCCGCTTCATACAATGCTACAACCAAGCCTTGGGAGATGAATGTCATGAGCAAAAACAACAAATCGAAAAAAAAGACGCCCGTATCGTCCGTCGACAAAAATCAATTTAATATGAAGGTCGTGCTGTCCGACGTTTGCGCCCGCTGCCGCAAATGCGAACGAGGTCTTCGTTATTTGGAGAAAATGTCGCAGCCCGGCGCCGTCGGCAAAGGCGTTCCCTGCATACTGACCAAGGGCAAATCGTACGTGTGAGCCAAGCCGGAACCCCAATAGCCGGGCAGCCTGCCGGTGTTTCTTATCCCTCCGCCCGGCCTCCTGCCGCAGACGGTTTCGCGAGCGGCATCCACATGTAAAACAACGCGATAACAGCCAGCAAACAGGCGCTGGTGACGACCGTCACCGTCTCGTTATACAAGCTGGCCAACCAGCCGCCGATGAGCGGCCCGATCATGACGCCAAGACCCTCGATGCTCGACAGCACGCCCCAGCCCATTCCCTTCTGATCGGGTGGGACGAAATAGGACATGAGCGCATTCCAGGCAGGCAGTACGGCGGCGTAGGAGCCGCCCAGAAGCGCAGCCAGCAGCATGGCGGCATAGAGATTCGAGGCAAACAACAGTCCGGCCATCCCTACCGCCAACGCGCCGAAGCCCAGCACGAGAAAACGCTTCTGCCCGTAGCGGTCAGACCATCGGCCCATCGGTATCAGGCACAACGTCGTCACAACGCCCCCGGTTATGAGCACAAGCGAGTAGTGGGAGTAGCTGAGACCCAGGTGCTGATGGGCGAAGGTCGGCAGGATCGGCACGAGCAGGCCGGCCGCAGCCGTCTGCAGCACCATGCCGGGTACGAGCGGCTTCATGGCAACGAGCTTGAGATGAAGCTGCGCCATTTGCTCCTTGAACGTAAAGCTCGGTATCGGCTTGATTTGAATGTTCCAGCCGATCGCGACCGCCCAACCGGCAGCGAAGATCGCGGCGAGCAGCCAGAAGGTCAACCCGTAACCGTTGTCGATGACGAAGTTGACCGCGACCGGGCCAAGCCCGAGGCTTGCCAGCCATACCGTATAAATCGTACCCATCTGCGAGCCACGGTTGTCTTCTTCAATCGAGCTTAGGCAGATGAGCCAGATCGGGGACACGCCCAGCCCCATCAGCGCCGAGCCCAGGATCAGCATCCACGGCTGATCGCTGACGAACGAGAGCCACAGCCCGGCGAATGCGAGGCACAACGACACGTGCAGGACCACCCGCGGCGAAAGCCGATCGAGCAAATAACCGGCGACGCATTTGACCGCCGTGTCGGCCACGTAATGAACCGAGACGGCGAGCCCGACCGTCGCGACGGAAAGGCCGAGACGGTCGGCCGCGTAAGCAGGCAGGAAAGAAATAATGAAAGCGCTCCGTACCACTTCGATAAAAAACAACACCAGGGCCAAGCGAATAAAGGAAGCGGACTGCAAAACCGCTTGTAATGATCTCATGACGTCCCCCATCTAGCGAAACTTACGCGCTTGAGCCTTGTCTCGTTCTCTCTATCACCATCAACCTATGGAACACGTCTTCGACGATCCGCTTGGCGGCATAGCCGGCCTGCAGCGAGCGTGCGCGGTTTTTCATCGCATTCGCCATCTTTTCGTCAGTCAAGATCGCCTTCGCCTGACGGGTTAACTCCGATATTTCGTTCGCGATCAAAGCCACGCCCTGATCGGAAAGGTAACCCGCGTTTTCTTTTTCTTGCCCCGGAAACGGTTTAAAGATGATGATCGGGACGTTGATATGAATCGCTTCCGACAATGTGATGCCGCCGGCCTTCGTCACGATGCAGGAAGAGCGGCTCATCAGCTTGTGAATATCGTCCACGAAGCCGTACAAGCGCACCCGCGGGTCCGCCGCGAAGCTGGCCTGCAATTCGTTCTTCAGCTTATCGTTCTTGCCGCAAACGACGTGAATGCGCACCCCGGCCGCGCTTAACAGCTGCCCGGTTATTTTCTTCAGATCGCGCAGTACGCCATAGGCTCCCGCCATGATCAGCACGGAGGGCTCCGACTCGCCATCTTCCCGCGGCCGGGACGTCTCATAGAACGGCTCGCGAATCGGAATGCCGCTGACGGTAATGATGTCGCCCGGAATGCCGCGCTCGATCATCTCCCGGCGCAGATCCTCCGTCGCTACGTAAAACCGGTCCGGAATCGAGTACAACCAGCGGTTGTGCAAGACGAAATCGGTTAAAATCGTGAACGTCGGAATCGACATGCCGCGGCGCTTCAACTGGTCGGATATGCCGCCGAACGGAAATGTGCTGACGATGACGTCCGGTTTTTCCTGTAAGATCACCTTCATCAGCTTCTGAATGCCAAGAACGTTCAAGCATTTGGCCAGCATGCTGTCCTGCTTCAGATTCTTCGTCAAATAGTAGCTCCATCCGTAATAATCGAGGCCGATGGCGGATAAAGCGCCGCTGTTGATATACAGAAACTTCGTGATCGTGTTCATGAGCGGGTGCGCTTCCTCGAACAAGTCGATCAGTTTGACGCTCTGGAAGCCGTTCTGCTCGAACTTATGCTTGAGCACGTTGGACACTTGGATGTGTCCGTCGCCGTAGCTGGCTGTCAGAATCAAAAGCTTGCGATATTTATGCATCTCAGGATACACCTTTCTGCCCTAGAACGATGTAGCGGTTCATGAGTTCTTTGCTGGAAATCGCAACAATCTTCGGTACGAGCAAGTCCGATTTCGTCTTTAATCGGTCTTTGCCCTGAGGGTGTACAATGTATAACAGGAGGCGCAAATATACTCGGGTCAAGGAAGAAAAAATGCCTTTCGGCAAGTCGAGAACCGTAAAACCGAGCTTTCGGGTTCCCCGGTGGATGATGCTGATCCCGTATAGCCCTTTAACGTCCTTATAGTCGGGGTCGGTCTGCAGCAGCCGAATGATTTGCGGCATTAACAACTCCGTTCGCCGCACGAGTTGGATGGCAAGATGAACGGTGCTGGTGGCGCTCGATCCGAGCTGATACAACAAATGATTATCCAAGTGCAGCTCCGCAATGCGGTCGCCCTGCTCGATCCGTTCGCCATCGGGCAAATGGATCGTTTGCTTGCCCCGGTACTCGGTGACGCGCAGCTGCAGCAGCGTATTATCGTGATCGACGGGCTTCACCCGCATAAGCTTCACAAAACCGCGTTCCCAGCACATCCATAGCGCGACGACGATTCGCTTCGCGAAGCCGGCGACCGCTCCGCTTTGCGCCATCTGATCGACGTTGACATAACGGTAGCGGCGCGAGGTAAGCTCAACGATCACTTCTTCCAGCGCCTCCAGCATATAGAGCGGCGCATCCCGATCTGCGCCGAACGTCTCTCCGCTGTCATGCAGCAGCACGACGGAGCCGCCCTTGATCCGCTCGAGCAGCACAGATTTCATTCGTGTTGAGCCGATACGACTTCGCCAGTCTTGGACCATCACCGACCAGAGCACGATTTTAAATTTCCGGAGCAGCCAATAGTCGAACAAGTTCATAATGCCCCAAGGCGGGCGGTAATGCGTCGGTCTTACTCCTGTAATCGATTCCAAGATATCCGCAGAACGCTTCACCTGACGACGCTGCACTGTCCATGGCGGGAGCAGCCAATTGGATAGATGCTCGTAATTGTGAACGCCAATCAAATGTCCTTCCTGGTGCATTCTACGGATCAGCTCCGGATGCTTCCGGGCTTTGGATCCCAGGACGAAGAAGGTCGCCTGCACCTGATGCTTACGGAGCAGATCCAGCAGCTGCGGGGTATACGTTGGATCCGGACCGTCGTCGAATGTAAAGGCCACTTCCTTCTCGCCGGTCCCTTTGCGAAACACACCGATGCCCATCACCCGGGTCATGATCCAGGGCAGAATCATGTACAAGGCGGTAAAAACCATCAAGCCCACTATCAGCTTTTTCTCCATGCAGTAACCCTCCTGTGAACAGCCCAGCCGTTGCACAGGAATAACGCGTCTCCTCAAGCATTCGCATAGACTGCTTGCCGGCTTTCCTGCCAAACGGGAACGTGGTAATTCTGGGTTGCGAGAATCGAATGGAGCGCATTGATCGCACCTTCCTTCATGGTACATAGCTTTGCCATTTTTTTCAACGCCAATAAGGATGATTTATCCATAATTAGATGAGAAAGGAAAGCTGACAATTGTTCGGCATCCTTGGCCTGCACCGCCGCCCCCATCTTGACGAGATACGAGGCGTTATCCTGCTCTTGTCCCGGGATTGGCTTATAGAGCAGCATCGGCAGCTCCATGGCCAGCGCTTCGGACACCGTAAGGCCGCCCGGCTTCGTTACAATCAGATCGGACACGGCCATCAGCTCGTGCACATGATCGACGAATCCGGTGACCAGGACCTGACCGCCGGCGCCGCGAAGGTCCTCCTCCAACTGCTGACGCAGCTTCTCGTTGCGGCCGCATACGATGATGAAACGTGCGGAAGGCCGCTGACCTTGGGGCCTGGCCGCCAGCATGGAGACGAGTTCTTTGCCGATAAAGCCGTGGCCTCCCCCCATGACGAGCACGACCGGGATCGAATCGTCGAATCCGTAACGTTCCATTAACCGCGTACGGTTCCATGATTGGCAGAACGACAATCGAACCGGAATGCCGGTTACCGCAATGCGGGATTCCGGGATTCCATGCCGCAGCAGCGATGCCCGCACCTGTTCGGAGCCAACCAAGTACCGGTCGGTGCCGGGATGTATCCAGTAGCTGTGATCGGTAAAATCGGTCAGTACCGTCACGGTCGGCACGCCGGTCAAGCCGTGCATCTTCACCATGGACATCGCCGCCGCAGCGGAAGGGAACGTACAAACCACCACCGTCGGCTGAACGTCCCGCAGCAGCTTCAGCATCCGCCGGACACTGAACGATTTCAGGCGCTTGAACCAGTTGGAAAGCGTATTTTCGTTGCGCGTTTTGCGATATAAGTAACCGTATACGGACGGCAAGCTTTTGACCCCTTGCAAATAACAAAATTTACCGACGCCGTGCAAGTACGGATGCGTCCATTCCAGGAAATCGACCGTTACGACCTCTACATCGGGACGTACCGCCCTTGCAGCTTCGAGGATCGCCCTGGCCGCCTGATTATGCCCGTCCCCCAAGGCGCCGGTTAGCAGCAGTATTTTTTCCTTGCCTTCGCCTTTCATGAGCCATGCCCCTCTCCTATTCGATACGTAGCCATCTCCGGGGCTGTAAAATACTTCATTACTAAAATTACATGTTTATGACTTCGTGAAGTACGGACCCGCGAACAGTTTTTGACCTAGACCAAAGTCGGGTTTGACCGAGGACACGGTTCCCCTTGGGCTTCATGGAAAATCGAGCAGCGATCGCACAACCCGGTTGTTTTTAGGGTTATTGTCTTTTTAAGGTGGCAATTGGACCTGCGGCTGCATACAGTTAGGTAACGATATTAATTGGTGGGCGGGTGTTAGAAATGCCAGCTGTAGTCGGAACGAACTCTTGGTGCGAAAAGGAGCCTGCCGATGAAACTTCCTGCGTTCGACACATCACGGTGGAAACAATCATGGATAGCGCTGTATTTCAATGCGGGGATACCGGTCTGATTCGTGCGGATGCCCATCTGCTGTTAGCAAGCCGTCCAGCCGCTCCTCTTCCACATCGCGAAGACTTCATGGAAAATCCGGCATGGACAAGAAGCGCCCCACGGATCATGGCAGACGAGAGCGTCGCGCTGAATGTCCGTAACGGCGCTTCGGTTATTGCGGTGAACCGGGCTCGCGTGTTGAATCTGGCTGAGTCCTCTGTATTCCAGGTCGGATCGAACGTCCGCATCGAACTGGAAGCCTTCATGCGCAAGGTCCGGTTGACGCCCCAGCCGGACAAACAGTAATCGTGCCCCCCTGATGCTTGCTCTTTCGGGGAGCGGGCTTTGATGACTTGAATTTGGATAAAATTTCCACTTCATACTATTTTACCATATCGTTTAGCGTTACAAGAACACATTCTTTGAACTGTCCAATCTGGAGCCGGATAACTTTCATAGAATGCAGTAGCTGGAGCGGAAGGAAGCATCGCAAACAGGACATCCAGCAGGAAGCCGTGCAGGTTATACGACGGGTAGTCGTAACGACAGACACAATTCCTTGTCCTGTTTATTTTGTGGTTTTGTTAACCGGAGGAAATCAGATCCAGTTCGAGTAAAGTGAGGTGAAAAGTATGAGTAACATAGGTTTTGGTGGTTTCACGTCGACTGGCGTCATCCTTGTTCTCTTTATCCTTTTGGTCATCGTTTCCGTTGCCATCGTCATCTAATCATCCATTCTTCATGTGAAAAGTCTTCTTTCCGGACAATCCGAAGGCGAAATGTTGAGGGAGCTCGTTCGAGCTCCTTTTCATCTGACCAAAAAGTGTACAAGTTGGCTGGTCAGGTGCAATAAGCAGAAGGAGGTATCTTATTCCCGTTATTATTTTATCTCCGATCAAAGTAACGAACGGCGAAGGGACGGTTACGTTCGGGGAGGTGCTGCAAATTACCCCGAAAACGACAAGCAAAGCGTATAGCGGCTCCGGCGGCGGAATCGTTGGTGACTTCTCCAGAACATTCTCCATCCTCAGCCTCACCAATACGTTAGATTCGGACGTCAAAGATAACACGACAGCTAGAAATAATTGAAGGTGAAGGGGCTGGCGGATTGCACAGCTCCTTCTCGATTTTATTTGCAGCGGCATACAGCCTGCATACATGAACGATCTGCGGCTTGCAGCATGAGAATAGGGCTCAAAATTAGACGGATCCCCACTCACATATCCCCGTCCTGCTTGAATATATTTAGTAATAAGCACTTTTTTTAGTTTCACCAATCACGCTTGGACGAAGTAACGCCCACGCTTTCGATGCCGGTTTCCTAAGCTTACGAAATCGTTTTGCTACGCAAAACTTTGAGGAGGTGTCCCGCATGTCAGAACCTATGTTTACCGTATCCCGCGAGGATTGGTCGCTGCATCGTAAAGGCTACCAAGATCAGACGCGGCACCAGCAAAAAGTCCGCGATGCCATCAAGCAAAATTTGCCCGATCTCGTTACCGATGAAAGCATCGTCATGTCCGACGGCAAGCAAATCGTCAAGGTGCCCATCCGCAGTCTGGACGAATATCGTTTTCGTTACAATTACAACAAGAGTAAACATGTCGGCCAAGGGACAGGTGACAGTCAGGTCGGAGACGTTCTCGGCGTAGACCCGCAAGCCGCTCAAGGACCCGGCAAAGGAGAAGGCGCAGGCGACCAGCCCGGAGAAGACTACTACGATGCCGAAGTGCAGATGGAAGAACTGCAGACGATGCTGTTCGACGAGCTGGAGCTTCCGAACCTGGAGCAAAAAGAAAAGGAAAACGTCGTCAGCAAGGAAATTATTTTTAACGATGTACGCAAGAAAGGCATCATGTCCAATATCGATAAAAAGCGCACCATCCTGGAGAACTTGCGGCGAAATTCCCGCGATGGCTCCCCCGGGATTCATCGCATCAGTCCGGACGACCTGCGGTTTCGCACGTGGGAGGAAATTGTTACCCCGCAATCGAACGCTTTGATTCTTGCGATGATGGATACTTCCGGCAGTATGGGGTCCTTCGAAAAATATATCGCCCGCAGCTTTTTCTTCTGGATGACCCGCTTCCTGCGGACGAAATATGAGCATGTCGAAATCGTCTTTATCGCGCATCATACGGAGGCTAAGATCGTAACGGAGGAAGAATTTTTCACCAAAGGAGAAAGCGGCGGCACGATCTGCTCCTCAGCTTATCAGCTGGCAGTCGATTTGATTGATCGCGGCTTCCCGCCGGCCCGCTACAACATCTATCCGTTCCATTTCTCCGACGGCGATAATTTGACTTCCGATAATGAACGCTGCGTAAAGCTGATCACCGAGCTCGTCAAGCGATGCAATTTGTTCGGCTACGGCGAGGTCAACCAGTATAACCGCAGCAGTACGCTGATGTCGGCTTACCGGAACCTGCATGACCCGAAATTTGTTCATTATGTCATTCGCGAGAAGGGCGAAGTGTATAAAGCGCTGCGCACCTTCTTCCCGAAACGATTGGAGGGGAGCCTGGCGCAATGACTAGCGACGAGATGAAGCAGCTGGAGTATGCCATTGCCGAAATTACCGAAATCGCCGACGGTTTCGGGCTTGACTATTACCCGATGCGGTATGAAATTTGTCCGGCGGACATCATCTACACGTTCGGCGCTTATGGAATGCCTACCCGCTTTAGTCACTGGAGCTTCGGCAAAACGTTTCATAAAATGAAGATGCAGTACGATTTCGGGCTCAGCAAAATTTACGAGCTCGTCATCAATTCCGATCCGTGTTACGCCTTCCTGCTTGACGGCAACTCGCTCATTCAGAACAAACTGATCGTTTCCCACGTACTCGCGCACTGCGACTTCTTCAAGAACAATTTCCGCTTCTCCAAAACGAACCGCAACATGGTCGAGAGCATGGCCGCAACGGCGGAGCGCATCCGGCAGTACGAGATCGAGGTCGGCAACGAGGAGGTCGAGCAGTTCATCGACGCCGTTCTGGCGATTCAGGAGCACGTCGATCCGTCGCTTACCAAGCCGTACCGCGGTATCGGCGCTGCCGAAGCGGATCGCGCTCCCGCCAAGGAGCGGAAAGAACGAACGTTCGGCTACGAGGATCTGTGGGATCTGGATAAACCGAAGCAGCCCCAGTCCAAGGCCGAGGAGGCTCCCTCGAAGTTCCCGGCCAAACCGGAGAAAGACTTGCTGCTGTTCATCGAGGAGTACTCCCCTTACCTCAAAGAATGGCAGCGCGATATTCTGACCATGCTGCGCGACGAGATGCTGTACTTCTGGCCGCAGCTGGAGACCAAGATCATGAATGAAGGCTGGGCATCTTACTGGCATCAACGCATTATGCGGGCGCTGGACTTAACGGACGCGGAAACGATCGAGTATTCCAAGCTGAACTCGTCGGTTGTTATCCCCTCGCGGCACAGCCTGAACCCGTACTACCTGGGCCTGAAAATATTCGAGGACATCGAGCGGCGGTGGGATCATCCGACTCAGGAAGAACGGGAACGGTTAGGCCGGGAGCCCGGTCGGGGACGGGATAAAATTTTCGAGGTGCGGGAATTCGATTCCGATCTTTCGTTCATTCGCAACTACATGACAAAGCAGCTTTGCGACGATCTGGACCTGTATGTGTTCGAGAAGAAGGGGCCGGAATGGAAAATTACCGATAAGTCGTGGGAAAACATCCGCGATCAGCTCGTCTACTCCCGGGTCAACGGCGGCTTCCCGTACATTGTCGTGCAGGATGGCGACTTCAACCGGACGGGCGAGCTGTACTTGCAGCACAACTATGAGGGCATAGAGCTCGATTTGAAATATGTCGAACGGACGCTCCCGTACATTCATCGGCTCTGGGGCAAACCGGTGCATCTCGAGACGACGATCGAGGAAAAGCCCGTGTTGTTCAGCTACGACGGGAAGAAGCATAACAGAAAATTTTTGTAAACCTGGAGCCGAAGGCGTCACTAGTCAAGACCCGAACATTATAAAAGCCCTGGGCAGCTTCAAGCCGGCTTCGGTATTTGGATGTTCCCCCCGTCAAGCAGACCGTTTTATAACTGAAAAATGCTCGAAGCAGCCTTGGTCCGGTATTCCACTGGACCAAGGCTGTTTCATGCTGCCTGAAACCTTTCGTAATTGGAAAATACTACGGAGCTGCAGGCTGACCGCATTAATGATATTAATGGGTTTCATAGAAACAATCAATTTGTAAAATGACTTCATATTACATAATCTTAAAATAAATAACCAATAGCTAATAATGTTGTAGCTGTTCGAAAATATGGAATGATTCGTATGTTGAGAGAAGGTGATTCTGCTTGTAAGCGCTGTTTTGTAAGCGTTATCTAAATAAAGGTCTCATACACTAGCACGCATCTCATGGATCAAACGAGTCGTCCTGGAAATTAGTTCTACCTAAAATAGGAGGTTTGAAAAAATGAACAAAGAAGTGATATCTGCTATAAAGGTTTTATTTATTGCGTTTTTGGCTTATTTATTTTCTTATATGGACAGAATGGCATGGGCTCCAATTATACCACTAGCATCCAAAGACCTTGGTATAAATGCAGCTCAAGCCGGAAGCTTAATGACAGCTTTTTATCTCGGATATGTCATTACTCAGGTTCCAGGCGGGTATTTAACAGACAAATATGGATATCGTAAAATGTTACTCACTTCCTTTTTAATAACCGGTTTTTTCACCATTTTAACGTCGTTTGTTCATAGTTACGGCCTTGCCTTTATAGTTAGATTCATTGCGGGAATGGGTTCCGGAGCTATCTTTTCAGCTGGTATCGTGGCTATTACAGATTGGTTTACTGAAAAAAGACGCGGGGCTGCAATGGGCTTTTTCATGACTTCCACCTCCTTTGGTATTTCATTGGTCAATTTGTTTGTGCCCTCAGTCGCCCATGGATTTGGCTGGCGTACAGCCTTTTTAATAACCGGTTCGCTGCCTTTCATTGGCTTAATATTGGGATATTTTTTACTCAAGGAACGTACCCCCGTTCATCAAATTTCCAAAAAACAAAGTACAAGTTGGCATGATATTGTTTCCCTATTAAAAAATAAAAATATTATTTTAATGGGTATAGCAGGTTTAGGCGGACAGTGGGCTACTGTGGGAACAGCCACATGGGCAAATACGTATCTTATTAAATCATTGCATCTGTCTCTTGTAGAAGCCGGTGCCATTATGTCCCTCTTTGGAACCGCTGCTCTATTGTGTAAGCCCCTCACCGGATTCTTGTCAGACTATTTAGATCGTAAATCTTTAGCTGTTGGTATCCTTCTGTTGGCAGTTCCCGTATTATCGTGGTTTGGAGCTAATCAAAATATATCGATTTTATACTTCATAGCTCCAATGATGGGAATCTGTGTCTATGCCTTTTACCCTGTCTTACAAACCATCATTTATAATTTGGTAGACAGGAGACTTGTAGGGACGACATCAGGATTAGTGAATGGAATGTGGCAAATTGGTTCCTTAACAGCCCCATTAGCTGTAGGCGCTGTCATTGATGCTACACAAAATTATTTTTATTGTTTTTTGACGTTGGCTGCAGGCCCATTATTAGGTGCAATAGCTACAATCCTCATAAAAGTGGAGAAAAAAACAGTGGCGGATAAGGTCGATACCAAGGAAACGGTCCTTCTTGTAGAGGCTCAAAAAATTTCTTAATTCGTCTTAACATAAGAAAAGTTAAGCGAGTCACCTGCCGGTGACTCTTTTTGTCTTCCATCTTCCTGAAGTAAATAAAGGGGGGGCACTATGGCCCCCCCTATCCTGCAATAATTGACTGATTTGCACTCTTTTTTATATGTATTCTCTTGAATATTACCAGACTTGAGCTACTTGAGCTTGTTCCGCCGCCTCCCAAACGGGCAACACCGTAAAACCGTCTCTTTCGGCTTGTTCCCAGTATTCATCGCCGAGTCGAAGGCCAATAACGACATCGATTCCATGTTTTTTTAAAAAGCCTGCCCGCTGCCGTCCTTCATGTTCTTGATAACCGAGTATCGCAACGGTTCTCCCTCTATAACATTTCAAAATCAGTTCTTCGAATTCCTTATCATTCATCATGTGCTAACCCTCTTTCATTAAAATCATACGATTACTTCAGTCACGTCATTGTTCACACTTTGATTATATATATAACATTCCTAGCCTTTCAAATTAATGATTTTAATGTAAGCTATATAAAACATAAATAGTACAAAATGATATTATTAACGTTTTGTATGGGTAGGATAGAAACAATCAATTTGAAAACGCTCTCCTGTTGCGTAACAATGTGATTATCAAACATCAAACCCAGGAGGGAATTGAACATGTTATCTTTTCAAGACAACCAAACCTTAACAAAAACGAGTTCCGGAACACCTATGGGAGAGACGCTGAGAAGATACTGGATTCCTGCGCTTATGATCGAGGAGCTTCCTTATCCGGATTGTCCGCCTGTACGGGTCAAGCTGTTAGGCGAGGAATTAATCGCTTTCCGTGACACTACCGGGAAAATAGGTCTAGTTGACGAGTATTGTCCACATCGAAAAGTATCCCTGTTTTATGGCCGGAATGAAGAATGCGGCCTTCGATGCGCCTATCACGGATGGAAATTCGATACGGCCGGAAACTGTGTCGATTTGCCGTCCGAACCGCCGGAAAGCAATTTTAAACAGAATATCAAAATTAAATCGTACCCTTGTGAGGAACGCGGTGGTGTGATTTGGACATATATGGGGAAACCGGAGGATAAACCCGAGCTGCCTGAGCAGGAGTGGATGTTGGTTTCCGATAGTCAGCGGTATATTTCGAAAAAAATTCAACAATGCAATTACTTTCAGGCGTTGGAAGGTGGTATTGATTCCAGTCATGTATCCATCCTTCATTCGGGGTCGGTTGGCGGCTTGGGGGTTTCCAGCAAGAGTAAGAGTACGTCCTTATTATCTCAAGACGCTGCCCCGCGTTTTGAAGTCGTGGATACCGATTACGGGTTATTAATCGGGGCAAGGAGAACGGCGGACGATGATCATTTTTATTGGAGGATTACACAGTTTATTATGCCTTGGTACACGATGATTCCTCCTTTCGGCGGTGCTCCGCGCGGCGGGCATGCCTGGGTGCCCATTGATGATGAAAATTGTTGGGTGTGGAGCTGGAGTTGGACGCCGGGGCGTGATCTGACCGAACAGGAAATTGAACAGATGAAATCCGGTGCAGGCATTCACCCCCTGTTAATTCCAGGCACTTTCCTGACACAAGCCAATCCGGATAATCATTTCCTCATCGATCGGGATATGCAAAAGCGAGGCGAATCGTTTGCCGGCATTTTCGGTGTCGGCATGGAGGATCATGCCGTCCAAGTGAGTGCAGGACCTGTTGTGGATCGTTCACAAGAAAAATTGGGAACGAGCGACACTGCCATTATTAAAGCCCGCCGT
The DNA here is from genome assembly GCF_006519665.1 of Paenibacillus sp. tmac-D7. Classification (NCBI taxonomy): domain Bacteria; kingdom Bacillati; phylum Bacillota; class Bacilli; order Caryophanales; family Paenibacillaceae; genus Paenibacillus; species Paenibacillus sp. tmac-D7. Next base: position 23,597 of record NZ_VIDW01000014.1, read on the forward strand.
TGCCTGCTAAACGCTGTGAAAAGTTTAGAAAACGGGGAACCGTTACCAGGATTGGATCCCGAAAGCCATAAGGTTCGTGCTGCGTCTGTACTGCTTCCCAAGGGGATTCCTTTTCATGAAGGGGCGAAGGACGCCTTACAGTTAGCTGAAAAAGATTTTGAGGCTGTTTAATCTAGAAATGCAGCACCGCCAATTCATAGTAAATATATGCGTTGTGAATTTATGGGAGGTGGAATGAATGAGCGAAAAAACATGGGCCGCAGTGGCGACCGATGTCAAACATACAGAAATTCAAGAATTAGACGTACCTCATGTGGAATCCGACAGCGGGATTCTAAAGGTAGAAATCGTCGGCGTTTGCGGAACGGATGTATCCTACTACAAGAGCCTAAAAGAGCCGATGATTTTAGGACATCATGTCATCGGCCATATCGATAAAATTGGCGATAAGGCTTCCAAACGGTGGGGAGTGAAAGCAGGAGACCGTGTGGCGATGGAGGAATACATTCCATGCGGGCAATGCGAATCGTGCCGTTCCGGTTATTACCGGTTATGTCCCGAGACCAACCCGGCATTAGGCGGTATTCGATATGGTGCTGCTCCGTTGAGCGCCAAACCAGCTCTCTATGGCGGATTCAGTCAATATATGTATCTGCATCCGCAGGCCGTCATCCACAAAATCCCTGACCATGTTGCGAGCGTTGAAGCAGCCCTGACCTTACCTTTATCTAACGGATTTGAGTGGATGAGAATCATCGGCGGTGTTGGACCTGGAGACGTGGTTGTTATACAAGGGCCTGGTCAACAGGGACTTGCTTGCGCTCTGGCAGCCAAGGCAGCCGGAGCCGAAATCGTCATTGTCACTGGAAGAAACAGCAGTCAAAAACGATTGGAACTCGCTCGTGAATTAGGTGCGGATTATACGATCAATGTCTCCACAGAGGATTTGGTCCAAAGAGTAAAAGAAATAACCGCTGGAAAAATGGCCGATTTGGTCATCGACGTAACCAGCGGAGGACAGGAACCGGCGGTTTCCTCTCTAAAGGTTGCCAAGACACGGGGGACTGTTTTATTGGGAGCGTTGAAACATCAGCTTTTCAATGAATTCGATCTGGATATCATTTACAATAAAACGTTGACCGTAAAAGGAGTTCGTGGACATAGTCATAAATCCGTCCAAATGGCAGTGGAGTTTATCTCTTCTGGAAAATTTCCTCTTCGTATCATGAATTCCCATAATTATAAATTATCCGATACGGATTTAGCTTTAAGAACGGCCGGAGGAGAAGGAGAACCATCTCCGTTGTTAGTTACTGTTTCTCCGTGGTTGTAAGCTATGGAATAAGACCAGGGTATGGTTACGTTTCGGATCATAAAGATTAGCTTCTTTGCTTTCTGCCAAAGAAGCTTTTCTATTTCCGCTATGATAAACTCAGGAGTGCAGGGGTTGGTTGACACAAACTGCAAGAAAGGGAAGCGTATGAAAACAGAGCACTTATCCTTTTACATGAAATCTATTGTTTTTACACTGGCCGTCATGCTATTTATCGCGGATCAGTTGATCGCGTGGAAGGATTTACGGATTATACTGGCTCTTGTGTCGATGTTGTCGATCGTTATTTCACTTTCCTCTTGCAAACTTTCGAGCAAACTCATCTCAATAACGTTCTTGGCCGCAGGGACCTCGATGGTTTGGAATAAAGGAATTGATGTTCTTTCTTATGTGAAGCTTCACGGCGATATGCTCTATTTGCTTTCTCTGTTTGCGATTGTTCCTTTATTGTCTATACCTATCCAGGTCGCAGGATACGGAGAGGCTTTTAAACGGTTATTTGATGGAAAAATTAAATCCGTTTCTCAATTGTATCGGGCAATCACAACGTTATCCTATTTTCTTGGATCTTTCTTGAACATGGCTACTATTCCAATCGTCCACTCCAGCGTGAAATCGGTTGTGGATGCTTGGCCAATTGAAAATCGCAAACGTTTTTTAGCCTGTTGCATTATTCAAGGCTATTCTTTGCCTATTATATGGACTCCTTTTTCCGGAATTGTGGGAGTTGTTCTTCATGTGACCCAAGTTCGTTGGGCACATATTTTCCCTTTGCTTTTTGTGATCAGTTTAGTTGCGTTGGTTTTAAATTGGATCATTTTCAGTGTGATCGAAGGCAACAGACAACTGCAGGTTACCCATGATACCCATGAGGAAACGGCCGCTGCTCTATCACCTGCAGCCGCTCAGGAACACTCTTCCGTTCGTCGTATGTTACTTGAAATCACGGCTGCGATTGTCATTCTCCTATTTTTGGTGGTATACATCGATAGCATTTCGTCATTAGGCTTAGTGGTCGTCGTTACCTTGTTGACCTTTCCCTTTGCCGGGATTTGGTGCCTGCTCCGCCAAAAAGGCCCTGAGTTCTGGTATAAAGCCAAACATCACTTTAAGCATAAAATGCCTGATATGAGCGAGTCGTTCGCTGTTTTTTTAAGCGCCGGGTTCTTTGCGGAGGCACTTCGCTTTTCAGGAAACGACCGTTTGGTTAATCAACTATTTATCGAATTGCATGATTTAATTGGTATTCATTTTTTTGTATTTCTTCTCCCGCTTTTTATTTTATTTTTATCTTTTGTTGGTATGCATCCGATTGTCGTTATCAACTTATTAGCTCAGTCGATGACAGCAGACGTTCTGGGAATTTCAACCGACCAGATAGCGGTTGCCTTACTTGGCGGTGCCGTTATGACATTTTTTATGGGGCCTTTTAGCGGTACGCTCGGTTTAATGTCCTCCATGATTCAGTTAAGCCCGCTGCGTATCGCTAGTTGGAGTATAGTCTATGTTCTCGCATTTTCACTCATTTTAACAAGTGCCATTATATGGCTTTAGAATCCCCTTTTGTTTAATACTTAGAAAATAAATTTTTTGACGTTTCAATGATGGTATCTTTCATTTTCTGGTCTACCGATGAATGGAAGAGTAAGTAAATGGGTGTGGGGGGAAGCGATTTGCGAAGATTAAGTTTTACAATAGTACCGTTATTCAGCTCTTCCCGAACGATAACTTCCTGTAAAAATGCAATTCCCATACCTTTTCGAACCATCATCTTTAACCATCCGATGTTACTGATCTCGACTTCCTTATAATCTTTTAGTTGGTTTTTTTCCAGAAACTGCTCTACCATTTGCGTTGCATAAAATTCACGATTGTATACGATAATACGTTGATTGCTTAAATCGGACGGAACAACCTTTTCCAATTGTGTCAAAGGGTGATCAGGTGCGCAAACGAGAATATTTTGTTCGTTGGCAATTTTGATCATACAGATGTCAGAATAGTTTTCTTCTACCTGAATGTAACCAAATCCAACATCGGCTTCATCACAACGAATATCTTTGACGACAAGATCTGTTGGATTGATTTTAACGGGAAATTCAAAGTTTGGATAACATTCATATAAAACTTTTAGTACTTCCGGCATGATTTCTACCCCCATATGATTGGGGCAGGATATTCGCAGTTTCTTCCTCTGCACAGGTATTTCTTGCAGTTCTTCATACGCTTTTTCGATCAGCTTGAAACTTTCGTTTAAATAGGGGAAAATTTTTTCCCCGGCTTGCGTCAACTCCACCTTTCTCCCGTTGATCCGTTGAAACAACGGGGTATTCAGTTGTTGTTCGAGCTGTTGGATCCGAACACTGATGGTGGGTTGGCTAATATATAAAGCATCTGCGGCTGCAGAAAAACTCCCTTTTTCAACAATTTTTAAAAACGCCTCAATGTTCTTTAGCTGCATAGTTGTTCTTCCTTCCGTATCTCTTTTAAGCGCTTACCCGTTTCTACAGCTGTCCGCTTTCTATACAACCCGCAGTATCGGTCACTGCCGCAACTGGGTGCTGCATACTTCTCGTACTCGGTATAAAACTATCGTACCTATAGCTGTGACCCTCTGTCAATCGTTAAGGTCGATACCGGGGAAAAGGTTCTTACAAAATGATATCATTAACTAACCGGAGGATAAACCCGAGCTGCCCGGGCAGGAGTGCCCCGCGTTTTGAAGTCGTGGATACCGATTACGGGCTATTAATCGGGGCAAGGAGAACGGCGGACGATGATCATTTTTATTTCCTGATCGATCGGGATATGCAAAAGCGAGGCGAATTGGGGGCCTTCCCAGTCCGTCGAAAGGAGGCACGAGCGTTCAACCCAAAAAAGGATCCGCCGGCGGATCCTTTTTTGGAATTATTCGCTTTATGGATCGCATCAACCGATTTGATAGATGCGGGCCTCGTGCGGACGAAGCGTCACCACGGGAAGCGGCTCTTCTTCCTTAACGTCGTCGCCATAGTTGGCAAGTATCAATTGCCTGCTCCGCATTTCATAGCCCGCAGGCCAGGCAAAGGAATGCGGACGATCGGAATGATTGAGCATCACGAGCCATGTGATGTCCTCTAAGCGGCGGGTATAGACATAAAGGTGTTCATCATGCGGCGTAAGATCCTCATATTCGCCGTAAACCATCACTTCATGATGTTTTCTTAACGAGATTAATTTCTGGTAGTAGGCATAGATCGAATGAGGATCATTAACATCGCGTCGGGCATTGATTTCTTTATAATTCGGATTCACTTTAATCCAAGGCGTGCCTTTCGTAAACCCTGCGTGCTCACTGTCATCCCATTGCATCGGAGTCCGTGAATTATCCCGGCTTAACGCTTTCAAGCTTTGAAGCACCTCTGCGGGATCCCTGCCCTTGCCTACTTCCTCCGCATACTTATTTTTCATCGCAATATCGTCGTAATCCTCGATCGAAGGGAACTCTACGCCGGTCATGCCTATCTCTTCCCCTTGATAAATGTAAGGGATGCCGGGCAGCGTATGGAGCATCGTGGCGAGCAGCTTCGCCGATTCCACGCGGTACTGGCCATCATTGCCGTAGCGCGTCACTTGGCGGGTATGATCGTGATTGTTCAGAAATTGGGAATTCCAGCCTCTTCCCCAGAGACCTTCGTACCAGCGACGTTGAATGCTCTTAAAGCGCAGCATGTCCCAATCCGGCATTTCGTCGCAAACCTCGAAGTGAAACAAGGTATGCAGTTCGTGCCGGTCTTCGGCTACATACTTCAATCCTTCCTCAGGTCCTACGAAAGCGGCTTCTCCCACCGTTAAAATATCGTAGTCCTTAAACACCCGGGCATTCATTTCTTGCAGAAACGTATGCAAGCCCGGATTATTGGTCAAATACCGGATATCTTGCGGATTCTCCGCATCGGGGAAGTCTTTGGGCTTCGCCAACAGCGCAATGGCGTCTAACCGGAAGCCATCTATACCCTTGTCCAGCCAATATCTCATCATCTTATAGATTTCTTCGCGCAGCTCGGCGTTCTCCCAATTCAGATCCGGCTGCTCCACCGCAAACGAATGAAAGTAGTACTGGCCGGTTAATTCATCCCATTCCCAGGTCGACGGAGAAAAGTAAGACCGCCAGTTGTTAGGCGCCTTCCCGTTCTTGCCGTCCCTCCATATATACCAATCCCTCTTCGGGTTATGCGTCGAGGACCTGGATTCCAGGAACCACGGATGCTGATCGGAAGTATGGTTAACGACTAAGTCCATGATGAGCTTCATGCCTCTTCGGTGAACTTCTTCGAGAAGTTTCTCCCAAGCTTCCATGGTGCCGGCTTTTTCCATAATGATATTGTAGTCGGAGATATCGTATCCGTTATCTTTATCCGGCGATCCATAAACAGGATTTAACCAGATGACATCGACGCCCAGCTGTTGGATGTAGTCCAATTTATGAATGACGCCTTCCAGATCTCCATACCCGTCCCCATCCGAATCATAGAAGCTTCGCCAGTAAACTTGATAGACGACGGACTCTTTCCACCATGCTTTTTTCATCATTTTTCTCCTTTTGCAGGCATTCATTTGGCAGGAACTGCATGTTTATATTGTCCATTATAAAGAACTGTCCATTCATTTTAGAGAACTAAAATTATACTCTTTGGTGTAATTTATTGACGTTAGTGCGGCTTTTCGCTTCCCCCTACGGAAAGGCAGTCATTACAATATGATTACAGAATCGAGCATACGTTCGTGACAAGGAACACAAAAATTTTGCGGAAGCGGTCACTGAATTATTTAATTGTTATACCTATTATAGTTATGACAGGAGTGCCATTGTCTCCATTCGGATGTATCGCGATCCGGGCCGGTAAGGGATTTTAACCCGTGCAAGTCGATAATGATGAAATGCTTATTTTGCATACGGATCAAGCCGCCGTCCTGAAATTCATGCAGCGCCCGCGTAGCACTTTCACGACCGATGCCGATCATATCGGCAAAGTGTTGTTGGGTGATCTTCCAATTAATCATGTATCCTTCTTCCGTTTCAACGCCAAAATTCGTATATAAATCAAGAAGAAGATTCGCCACTCGAACACGGGCGTCCAGAAAGGCAAGGTACTCGATTTTTCTGTTCGCTTGGCGAAGGCGCTCACTGATCACATAGAACAATCTGCGCATGATTTGCGGAAAAGCATAGATGATCTCCTCGAGCTGAGGCTTTTTTATCATCCATAACGTCGTTTTTTCTATGGTTGCGGCTGAAGCAAGCCGGCGATTGTCGTGATGAAGCACCTCAAGTTCGCCAAGGGTTTCGCCTGGAAATTGGTGTGCGAGAATAATCTGCTTGTATTCATGCTCCTGGTAAATTTTTAACGCGCCTGATTTGATGATATACATCTCGTGACCTTCATCGCCTTGAAAAAAAACAACCTGCTTGCTCGCATAATTTCGTTCCGTAAACCTGGACAGCACAAAAGACTCGTCCCGGATATCGATATCTTTAAATATAGGCAAATCAAGAACAGATGAGAACAAGATGCGCCCCCCTTGCTGCAACGATCCGTAACATTTATGTAATAGGCCGAGAGAAGGGCTCGGTTACCCGTCATTATAGCATTAATCCTATGTTGTTTGTGAATGTTTAATGGCGGGAAGCATATTTTATAAAAATGAGCATGATTTAAAATCTAAGAACCATCATGATGCAAGCATTCATTAGGAGAGCTGTTTATGACATGCGACTTATATTTTTATTGCTTTCTCTGCCATAAAATCGAGCCGGTTCAAAACGCTAATAAAATTTTTAAAACGGGCTTTAACCAAATAGACGATCATCGATATCCTGTAGGCTACTGCCAAAAGCATATGTCCTCTTCAAACATAAACAGCGGAACTGCGAGATGTTAGTCGTGCCGATCCGGATTTGCAGCCGGACTAGCAGCGCATCATCATCTCATAGTTCCGCTATTGTGCATCCAGCATCTGAAATCAAGCCAAGCCCTGCCTGCGGTTCGCCGCCGTTCGTCCGCTGCAGCACCTTTTTCGCCCCGGGAATTGCTCTAAGCAAGGAGCTGAAGCCGCCGCAAACCGGCAGCACGAGAACATCGCAAAATCGATGCAGCCCTTCTCCTTGGGAAACACCGCGAACATCCCGAGGAACATCACGCCCGCCCAAGCAAAAAGAAGTACACCCCCCGCTTCGTCGAGCCGATACCGCAATTGGCGGATGAGCGGCGAGTCGCCGCGACGGCGAGCACCAACAAATCCCGGATGTATTTCATGCGGGCAATATCCACTTCTCCACCGCATACGCGATGCCGTCTTCGTGCAGCGGCTTCGTGACGAAGCGAGCCCGCTCCTTCAGTTCCTCGCAGGCGTTGCCCATCGCGATGCCCATGCCGACGGATGCGATCATTTCCAAATCGTTCAGGCCGTCGCCGAAGGCGGCCGTTTCTTCGGGGGCGATCGCCAGATGATCCATCAGCATCCGCAGGCCGATCGCTTTGTTCATGCCGCTCGGATTCAGATCGACCGCCCACGTCCGCCAGCGATGAACGTAAAAGCCGTCACGCTCCGCTCCCGTATAGAAAGACTCCTCTTCTTCCCCGCAGAAGATAATGCTCTGGTAAATTTCCGGCAGCTCGCAGCTCGCCGAATCGATTAACGTCGGCTCCATGAAGCCGATCTCCTGCTGCGCGCGCCGGAACAACGGGGCGTTCTCCCGGTTCGTATACAAACCGTTTGCCCCGTACAACAACAGCGTATGGTTTAACCGCTCCGCCTCCGTCAGCCACCCTTCCACCGTCGTCCGCGCGAACGGGGTACCGGACAACGTCTTCCCCCGATGCCCGACATGACTGCCGTTACAGGTGATCGCCCAATCGATGCCGAGCTCCTCGCGGAGCGATGCCATCTCATATTCGCTCCTTCCCGTGCATAAAGCGAGGGCGATCCCTCTTTCCTTCAACTGCTTCAGCGCCGTCCGCGTCGATTCGGGCAATTGGTCCCGATCCCGCAGCGTGCCGTCTACATCGAATGCAACTAATCGGATCATCGCTTGCGTCCACTCCACTCTCTTTATCTGGTTCGCTATTTATTATACCAGAGAGGGCCGATGCCATCTCCATAAAAACATCAACGACCGGATGATGGGCATCTACATATCGGACGAGGAACGACATCTACTCCTTCATCCTCATCAAGCGATCGTCGCCCGCCTTCGGCACGCCTCTCCCGTCCGTATTGTTCGTCAATACATACACATACCCGCCATGAACCTTCACGTCCCGGAGACGCCCTGCATGCTGCAGGACGGCATTTATCGACTTCGTCTCCGGTTCGTAGCGGAACAGCGCTTCTCCGCGCAAAGCAGCCACATAGATGGGACCGTTCCCGCCTATTGCAATTCCGGACGGGGCTATGGCTTCGCGACCTGTATGATACAAGGGCGGGAGCATCCCCTCACGCCTCTCGTCACCGATGACAAGCGGCCAACCGTAATTGGCGCCCGCTTGAATCCGATTCATTTCGTCGTGCCCTGCCGGCGAGCCCGAAGGCCCGTGCTCCGAAGCATACATCGCCCCGTCTGACGTCCACGCAATCCCCTGCGAATTGCGATGTCCGTACGAGTACACATACGATTCGGGAAAAGGGTTATCTTTCGGAACTTGACCGTCCGGCGTCATCCGTAATATTTTTCCGGCCAAGCTGCTGAGGTCCTGCGCCAAATCAGGTACATTCGAATCTCCCGTCGTCACGTACAGCTGCTTGTCCGGACCGAGAGCCAATCTTCCCCCGTTGTGGTTGAGCGAGCCCGGGATACGCTCCAGCAGCGCTTGCTGCTCCGTCCAACCGCCCGCATTCTCCTTCAGAACGACGACCCGGTTCCAAACCGTCCCGTTATCCTTGTAAGTATGATAGGCGAAGGCCAGTTTACTCACGGTGAAGTCTGGGGCGAGCACGAAGCCGAGAAAACCGCCCTCTCCTTCCGAAAGAAGCGGCTTCCGGAGACGCACCTCTTGCCGCTTGACCGACGTTCCCTCGATCTTCGCGATCGTTCCTTCCCGCTCGCTGACATACATCGTACTCCCCTGAAAATCGAGCGCCCAAGGCGTCCGCAGCCCTTCAGCCAACACCTCGACCGAAGCGTTCTTCCCGCTCTCCCGCTCGGCCGATTCCGGCGTTTCCTTGTTTGCCGGTGTATCCGGAGGCTTGATCTTCCCTTGTGAACAAGCCGTCAACGATAACGTAAATGTCAGCGAGAGCACCAGCAAGACGATCTCAAATTTGGACTTCACGCAATCCCCTCCTTCACGCAATTCCTTTTAATGGGTAAAATCGCAAAAAAGATCGCGCGCGTATCGCCCCATAGAGCGAACGCTGCTGCGATCTTTCTTCTCCTGTCTTGGCCGCAGCCTATTTCCGCGATAACAGGCATTCGTTCTTCTACGATTGCAAATTTTGCATCGCGGCATCAACCAGGGCGTCGAACAGCTCATCGTCTTCTTCCAGCCGCGATTCCACGACATAGATGTCTTCTTCCTTGCCCGAGCTTGCGGTAAAGCTTAAGCTGTAGGACCAATCGCGAGCGTTCTTGCTCTGGAGCGTCAGCTCGTAAGCGGATTGCTGTCCGGTCACCCCGAACACGACGCGTCCCAAATAACCGTCTTCCTTGGAATGCGTCATTGACGCTTCCGTAATATTCACTTCCATATCCATTCCCCTTTCTTCGTCGCGGCAAGCTCGCGCTCAGCTGTATGTTAGTGGTAAGTTCCGCCGGGATGCGCGAATTTATACCCGACCCCGTGCACATTGATAATATATCGAGGATTCGAAGGGTCCGGTTCGATCTTCTTGCGCAGGTTGCTGACATGTACGATAATCGTACGGGTGTCGTTGAAGCATTCCTGCCCCCAAATCTCGCGGAAGAGGTGCTCATGCGTGAACGTCTGCTCCGGCCGCGAAGCAAGATAATGCAGCAAGTCGAATTCCTTGCGGGAAAGCTGCACGTCTTGACCGTTTACCTTCACCACCCGGCTGGCCCGGTCGATGCGGATAGACCCGAACGCCAGTTTGGCCGAAGCCGATTCAGCCGTTTCGCCGCCCGTCATGAACGGTCTGCGCAGATGCGCGCGCACCCTGGCAATCAGCTCGTTAGGGGAGAAGGGCTTCGTTATATAATCGTCGCCGCCCAAGTTAAGCGCATGGATTTTGTCGGACTCTTCTTTCTTGCAGCTCAGAAACAGGATCGGAACCGACGATACCGCCCGCAGCTCCCGGCATATCTCGAAGCCGTCTTTTCCCGGCAGCAGTACGTCTAGAATGGCCAGATCCGGCTGCTCGGCTTCAGCCAACAGGACCGCATCCGTTCCATTACCCGCCCAAACGACGTCGTAGTCGTTCTTCTCCAAATAAAGACGGATTACATCCCGAATTTCGGGGTCATCTTCGACAATCATAATTTTTTGAGCCGACATGCCATCACCGTCCGAAACATAATCCCAAAGTCCCGCTGTTACTGTTTAGAATAGGCAAATAATGGCTGGCGGTCAAGCCTTTTCTGCCGGAAGCGAGAAGCAGATGATCGTACCTTGCCCCTTGGCTGTGTGCTCGATCCAAATACGCCCTCCGTGAACCTCGACGATCTCCCTGGCGATAGACAACCCGAGACCCTTGCCCCCCGTAACGGAATTGCGCGACTTGTTGCTCGTATAGAACCGGTCGAACACATACGGTAGATCGTCTTCGCCAATTCCTTCGCCCGTATCGAGGACGCGAACCTTCATTTCTGCACCGTTATCGATCATATCGACTTGGATCATGCCGCCGGACGGCGTAAATTTAATTGCGTTCGCCACCAGATTGCCGAACACCTGATGCAAGCGCTCCACGTCGACGTTTACAGTGGAAAATGTCCCCGCTTGCGCCGCCTCTCCGCGTATCGACAGCGTATAATGAATATCCGCGTTCCTCGCGTCCAGCTCATAGCGCTGGTACAGCCTCTCGATCAGACGTTCGGTCGTGAGCGGCTGCTTCTTGAATTCGACCTGCCTCGCCTCCAGCTGCGATAGCTGGAATAAATCTTCGATTAACCGGTCCATCCCGATCACTTTGCTGTGAATGATGCGCAAGTACCGTTCCCGCTGCTCCTCCGTATCGACCAGCCCGTCCAGGATCGCCTCCAGGTATCCTTGAATCGTCGTCAGCGGCGTGCCCAAATCGTGGGAAATGTTACTGATCAGATGACTGCGTGACGTCACCATCCGCGACAGCTCGCCATTCGTCAGAACCAACGCCTCGTAAGCCTGCTCTAAATCGCCGGTACGCTCCTTAATTTTCTCATAAAGCCCGCTGTTCATCTCCGTTAGCGCTGCGGACAGCTTCTCTTCGTTGACGTAAGCGCGTGAGAGCTTCATGGACAACAGCAACGACTGGGAGAAAATGAACACCAGCAGGCCAAACGCAGACATGCGTTCCGTCGTCTTCACCCACTCATGCGCGTACATCATATCGTTAATAATTGCAGCCGCCAGAATGAAGCAGGAGAACAGCAGGAGGCTGCCGCCTTCCCGGCGTCTTATGAACGCCAGCGTGACGGTTGACAGAATGTAGCAAATGCCGAGCACAACGAGCAATTGAAGCACCCACAACGCGCTTGTGAACAAGAACGGCGGCAGGGCGAGCAGCACGCCAGAATAAGCCAGCAGCGCGACGCAGAAGACCATGTTGACGGTCCGCGAGCTTTCCGAAGGATACAGGTTGGCGAAGAAGAGGATGAAGACCGGCAAGGACAGCGCCGCTGTCATATATTCGAGCACCAGCTCGAGCTCCCAGCTGAAGCCGGGGAACAGCTTGGTCATCACAATTTCGCCGAGCAGCATCATCCGCAGACTGAACAATAAACAGAAGATGCCGAAATATAGCGTGGACAGCTCTTTCGTCCGAACGGCGAACAGCCCCAGATGATACAGCCCCATGATGAGCAGGCTGCCGATCAGCAGCGTGTCGAAGCCGGCGGACAACTCCTTTTCCCGGCTCACCGACTGGAAGAGACCTAACTTGATGGGCTGGCGGATACCGCCTTTCTGGTGATCGTAGTTGGAGATTTGCACCACGATATCGAGCTCCGAGGCGAACCGGTCCGCAATCGTCAACTGCGGCACAAATTCCGGCCGGGACGTCTCTGCGTTCGTGCCGACTTGCCCGGCAGCCGCCGTCATGCGGCCGTTAATCCACAACCGGTAGGCTGTGTTGATCGTCGGTATGTCCAGCGCCAGCTCCTGCGCCTGCTCGGGTTCGGGCAGCAGGACGCGGAGGCGGTACGTGGCGTAACCTTCACCTTCGATCGAGCGGCCGCCCACAACCGTCCCGTTCCACGAACCGGGTACAGCGACATGAGTCAAGCTTGACCGCTCGCCGTCTTCAGAAGGGCTTGAGTCGTTGCTTGAGCCGGCGTGTGAGTCAGCGCTTGAGCCGGCCCGTGAGTCGGCGCTTGAATCCAGTCCTGCGCCGGGACTCGTACCCGGGCTTGTACCGGACTTCACGGCGAATTGATCCGGGTCGCGCAGCTCCTTCCAATAAAATTCCCACATCCCGTCTAAACGTACGGCTTGCCCGTCCTCCCAACGCCATTCACGAAGATCCAGCACGCCGTCCTTCGCAACCGGCGCCGAGCCGGAGAGGTTGAACAGAAGAGGGCTGAGCAAGCCCAGGCTAAGCATCAGCAGCGCGAATAGAACGAACGGCATGACACGCATATTCAAGTATCGGTTCACGGTTTTGCACCCTACTCCCGGGGATATTGAAATAGTTACGGATGCCGTCAAGGACGCCGGTCGCGAGCTTCTTCCGCGCAGCCGGATCGGATACCCGCTCGTCCTTGCTCCGCCTTACACATGGCTCGGCTGCTTCACCGTGACTGTATCCCAGTCGGTACGGTAGAAACGAATGCATAACGCCAACGCGATCAGCGTTAAGAATATATAGAGCGACAGCCACGCTCCGGTACTTCCAAGCTCCAGCGTGAAGGTCAGCACATAGGCAAGCGGGATGAACACAAGCCAATTGAGCACGAGCGACGCCCGCAGCAGGAACGTCGTATCGCCGAGTCCACGCAGCGCCCCGGCATAATAGTTCAACACCCCGTCGAACAGCTGCAAATACGCGGAGATCATCAGGAGGCGACCCGCCAACTCATAGACGGCCGGGTCGGACGCATACAGCCGGGCGATCGGCACCGCGAAGAAAAACTCGACCGTCCCCAGCACGAGCAGGAACAAACTGCCGAGCACGGCGACATCCGTACCCAACCGGCGCGCCAAGCGCGGCTGGCCACGGCCGATCTCTTGACCGACCAGGATCGTCGCCGTCGCCCCGAAAGCGAATGCCGGCATAAAGCCAAGCCCCATCACGTTCAGCGCGATCTCATTGGCCGCAAGCGCTTCGGTGCCCAGACGCGTAACGAACATGGTGAAGACGAACATCGCGAGCGACATCGCCATCTCCTGCATGCCCAGCTTTCCGCTTTCCACCAGCAGCAGCTTCGACTCGGCCCGCTCCAGCCGAATACGTCTGCGGGTCACAAACCTGCGATGCATCGGCACCAAGAACACATATGCGCTGCCGATCAGACTGAGCGCCTCTCCGATCAGAACGGCCAGCCCCGCTCCCCGAAGCCCAAGCTCCGGGAATCCCCAGTGCCCGTACGTCAACGTATAGGTAAAAAAGATCATCGAGCCGTTCGCCACAAGTGACATCACCATCGGTGTCCGCGTGTCGCCCACCCCGCGAAAAAATCCGTGCAGGACGAAGCTGACCGTAAAACACGCCACCGCAAACAACCTGAAACGCAAATAATCGGCGCCAGCCCCGACCAGCTCGGGCGAACCGCCCATCAAGCGGAGAATCGAGCCCGGCAGCAGCAGCCCGACGATAGCCGCCAGCAGAGCGACCGCCGAACCGACATATAAGGCCGTGTACGTGCGCCGTACCGCTTGATCCATTTGCCCGGCGCCGTAATTTTGCGCCACTAAATAATTGACCGAATGCCCGAAGCCCGAACATAGCGCCCAGGCGTTGTAGGCCACAATATTGGACACGCCGACCACCGCAATGACGAGCGCCCCCATGGGCCCCACCATTAATAAATTGATCGTACCGGTCACGGTACCCGACGCGAACGAAATAATGGAAGGGAGCGCCAGCCCCAGAATCACTTTCCAATGCTGCGTAAACTGCTGAAGCCAACTTTTCATATAGAAGTCCATTTCCTTTCCGTCTTCGCGTACATCTCCATTTTGCCTGAAAAACCGGAAAGGAACAAGGTCAAGTCTTACTGACGGATAAAAGACAGCGCAACGTCCAAGTCGCCGCTCTTGCCGTCTTGAAGCGCCAGATCGCTTTTTCCGTTGCCGTCGGCGTCGGCAATCCACAGCTTCGGCTCCGCGCCGGGCACTCCCCAAGGGCCGAACCCGGACAACAGCTTCCACCCTGCCTCATTCGTGCGCAAATACACCGTCCCCGTCATCGTCCGGCTATTCCAGCGGAACACATCCTCGAGCCCGTCCCCGTTATAATCGCCGAACCGCAGCTTCCCTTCCTCGTTCGGCAAGTCAAGACCGGCCCGGGCTGCCGTCCACTCGAGCTTTTGCGTATCCGGCTTAAACTCGATCCCTGCGGAAGCGCCGTCCTTAGCCGCGAACAACGTCCCGCCGCTCTCGCGTCTTGCCTGAAGCTCCGAACGCAGCTCGCTTCGCAGCTTGTAAGGCTTCAACGGCCTCATCTCGTCCTTATGGAGAAGCCAACCATACAGCTCCCGGCGCTCCTGAGTCAAACCGGCTACCAGCAGATCGCCTCCGGCAAGCGGCAGCGTGTATAAGCTATCCCAAGCGCGTGCATCGATCGTCCAACTGCCGGACGGCTCGAACCGCCCGCCGCTGGCTGCATACCACTCCAGCTTCCCGTTCGGATCGGCTTTCCAGACGCTGCACGGGCCCTTCTCGTCTCTGCCGCTGACCGCCGCCGCTGCCCCCTTCTTATAAGCCATACGTCCCCACTTCGCGGCCTGGCCCGGCTGCTCGTTCCGTACTCCCTGATACCTTCCCAACGTCACGGAGACGTCCCCATTGCGCTCATTCCAATCGATCCGGTCCACCTGCCCGTCGCCGTCCGCATCACCGAGCAGCAAGCGGGAGAGCGAACCGTCAGCAGCCGTTACATGCTGAGCCGGGGTGAAAGGCACGTAATCTTGTATGGAATAAAAAGCATACCCTTTCGCCTTCAAGCCGGCTACGAGCTTCTGCAGCACGCTGACATTTTTATCGGGGTAGCGGTATACCGGAAGCCCGTCCCGATACAGTTGATCGCCCTCTTCGTCGGTTACCGGTATCAGCGACTTGAACTCCAGGAACGGATGATAGAAGAACGAGCCAATGTTGTCCGATTTGCCAAGACGGTCCAGGATCACCCGCTCATCCTTGTTAGAAGGGATGTAATCAAAAGGCGTCGGCACGTAGGCCGCCCCCAAAGTCGATCCTTCATTTCTTCCATTCATATAAATAGCCGCAGGCGCGTTACGATGCGCTTGAACCTCGGACTGATACTGCAAGCCGAAGTACGAGCGAAACACTTCATCCTGCGCCGCTGTCGTATGATAGTGGGGCGCCTCCCAAAACTGCGGTGTAATGCCGGCATTGCGAAAAATAGCCAGCCCCTCCCGCATCCGCTCCTCGGCAAAAGCTTTCGTCTGCGTCTCCGCCACATCCGCCACGTCGAACTCGTTGCCGATACCGGATTCATGGTGCCCGTCATCCCTGCGGCTTTGTCCGACTTGATGCGTATAGCCATGCATGCCGACGATGGCTCCCGACGAAAGCGCATCCTTGACGACCTTTTGGAATGCCGCTACATACGGATGATCTGCTTGATCCAGTCTCACATCGTAAGCAGGGCCGTCCTTCGGGTAGTCGATCCATCTGGGAATTAGGGCGATATGATAGGCCACGTGCTGTTCCTGCAAATACTCAAGCACGGCCCGCAGCTTCCCGAGCTGCTCTATGGACCCGTACTGTCCTCCCGGTCCGACGTCCTCCAGACGGATCAGAACAAAGGGCGGAATGCGCGCCTCCCCTTGCACACCCGCCATATGGTAAGCGGTAAATACAGAACCTAGTAACAATATGGATACAAATAAGCGTAACCATGGCATCGTACGGAAAGTAAACACTCGGATGATAACCCCTCTCTGACTGCACCCATGCACGTAGTCGACAAGTTGCTCATATATAAACCGCTTCCACTGTTAACAATTCCTCTTTGAAACTAGTAACGCCCCAAATCTATTTCATAGATTAGATTGGTATATAGAAGCAGCCCGCAGGCATTCACCTGCGGGCATGGAATTATTTGTAAACGACCGACTAAAATCTAAAGAACTAGTCGAATCTATTATAATATAACTTTCATTCGGATGTAATCCGTCAGGAGGATAAAAAGATGGAAAACAATCTCCAATCTATAACTCAAGAATTATTGGATATTCGCCATAAATACGCCGGTATCGACGAAGGCTTTGCCGAACTCGAGCAGATGCTCGCCGCGATGGAAGAACGGATGTCGTCGCTGGAAAACCGCGTCTCCTTCTTAAGCCTGCGAGACTAAACTTCATTACAAACTTCTACCTGAGCTTCATCACCGCCACGGCCTCATGGCATGCACCCGGATCCTCCGGTAATCGGCCATCCACTGCCCGCCCTCATAGAGGACGGGTTTTACCAATTGCACACAGCGATCGGCCGCTTCCTCTTTCTCTTTTTCCGTCAAGCCTTCAAAGAACACACCGGCAAAAGCTTTCAACCAATGCCGCATCCCCTGCTCCCCATCGCTTAAGCGTGTGGGCCGATCATACAATTCCGCATACCCTACTTGAAAGCCCTGATTCTCCAATATCGAAGCATATTCGCCAATCGTCGGAAAATACCATGGGTCCCGCTCACCGGCGTCGATACCATATGTCTTTACCGTATCACGGACCGCACAGAAAATAGTTTCCACATTCCCGGCTCCGCCGAATTCAGCCACAAACCGCCCCCCAGGCCGCAGAGCCAACCATACCGACTCCGCTACCTGCTCCGGACGCTTCATCCAATGCAGCGCCGCATTCGAGAATACCGCATCATAGGGCTGCTCGCCATCCTTCAACCGAAACGCTTGGCCATCCGCTTGCTCAAACCGTACACCGGGGTATTTACTCCGTGCCTTATCGATCATCTCTTGTGAATAATCGATCCCTACGCAATGCGCCCCCATCTGCGCAATCTCATAGGCCAAATCCCCCGTCCCGCAGCCCAGGTCCAGAATCCGCTCCCCCGCCTGCGCCTTCAACAACGCAATCAAACCTTTCCCCAGCTCCGACACAAACCCGATTTGCTTGTCATAGTGCTCGGCATTCCATTGCTGCCCGGCCGCCGGCTTCCCCGTTTTCTTGGTCATGGCTTTCAGCCCCTTCCTTTTTCTATATTAGGGTTTGCTGAACAAGATTCGTTCCAGTCTACGCCCAACGTAAGACACTGAACCCAAACAGTCTGAAAAAAAACAATAAGAGAGCCCGCAGCCGCCGCTCCAGATTCATGACCAGAAACTGAAGGGCGATGACGGTTAAACTGGTTTCGGCGCCGCGTGCGCGAATGCGACCGAGTCCCAATTTGCGTTTTCCTTCTCCAAACTTTCCTTCGATCGCATTACGCTGTGCGGCATCCTGCCGCTCTTGCCTACAATCGCCATCGCTTTGCTGTTTTGATGGTCTGCCGAGCTTGGGGCCGCTGAGTCGAATCTTAAAGCGGTCAACCCGACCAGTATTATGGGGACGACCAAACGTTTAAGTCGGTCAATAAATATTGTTAAATCTAAACGTTTTTTTAGTTCACGGGAACTACGCCGCTATGACCAGAAGCTCCACCATTTCTTCTTATGCGCTTGTGGCGCAAGCACCGGGACTTCTTCATTATGAATGATTCTTCTCGCATTTTCTGTGAAATAGTCCACCTTGGCCTCCCCGCATTGCTCAGCCACCAGCGAATAGGCCTGACGAAGGGCGAACGCCCGGCTGTCGACATTGTGAGCGTCGGATGAGATAAAGTGAGCCAGGCCTTGCTCGCACCAAGCGAAGCATAGCTTCTGCAGCTTGCGGCCGAAGGCGCCGTTGACGGAATGGGACGTAAGCTGGGCCAGGGCGCCCAGATCGATGAGGCGGGCCAGCTTATCGGGAGATGCGGCAAGAACCGCGTTGCGTTCCGGGTGGGCGATGATCGGAATGCGGTTCATGAGCCTCAGCTCATGAATCATTTCTTCCGTGTAAGCAGGCACGTCGGCGGACGGCAGCTCAAGGAGCAGATAAGCGGTATCATGCAAAGTAATCGCATGGCCGGACTGCAGCTCGTCCAGCAGTTCCCGGTGAATCCGCACCTCTTGGCCGGCAAGCACCTTGACGGATATAGCGTTCTCCTCCAGCAGCGTGTTCAGCTTAGCGACGTCATGGCGAACTTGACCGCCGGGGTTCGTGTATTTTCCGTTATAATGATGAGGTGTAGCGATGAGGGTATGTATGCCTTCCTTCTCGGCCGCTTGAGCCATGAGAAGGGCTTGACGCTCGTCCGCAGCGCCATCGTCGATACCGGGCAGTATATGCGTATGTATATCAATCAAGTTTCCATTCTCCCTACCTTCATATCATTCTTTATTGCATAATTAATTATAGAGGTTCGGGAACACGTTTGTCATTCGCGTTTTCTGTGAATTTTCGCACCATTTCAATGTTGGGATTTACTTCACAAATCGACAAGCAGTATAATGAATGACTGTGAACTGTTACGTTACTACCATCCATGTTATAATGAAATGAATGCGACAGGCAGGTGATCTCATTTCATGCAGAAAATTCCAGTTGTTCGTGATAAAAGAAGCTCCGATATTCTGATCATTCCGTCGGATGAAGTCGTGAAGATCGAAAGCATCCGAGATAAAGAATACATCGTTCATACCGCGAACGATAAATTTTATTGGGCTGCCTCCCTCGAAGCTTTCGAAGAGTGTCTGTTCGAAGAAGGCTTTCGTTTGATCGATCAGATGAACGTCGTGAACATGAACCATGTGAAAGAATATGATCCGCGCAAAGGCGTCGTCAAACTGCAAACCGGCTCCTCCACCTCCTACAAGACCGCATCGGCGGCATGGATACAAGGCGAACATGTCACCAACCTCATCAATCTCTTACGCAAGATGAAAGATCTGGATCACGGCATCCCTGAAGAGGACGACGACATCTTCGAAACGATCTTGGCGCAGGAAGAAGACTATCGGTTTGCCCGTTCATATGCGATGATTAAAGCGCTTTACGAGAAAAAAAAAGCCGAGATTCTGCTCGAAGAAAGCGAGCTGCGGTATAAATCGTTGTTCGAGCATAACCCCGATCCGATCTGCTCGCTCAATTTGAGCGGGCACATCACCAGCGTAAACCCGGCGATGTTCGCCGTTGCCGGCTATACGGAGAAAGATTTGCTTCACAAAACGATCGATACGCTGCTTGTTCCGGAACATTACGCCCGTTGGTCGCAGAGCTTCTTCGAAACGCTGAAAGGCGCGACCCCTCATTACGAGCTTTCGTTCCGGCACAAAAATGAGGACCGGCTGGTCGAGCTGAGCGTATTGAACTTCCCGATCTTCGTAGGCAAACAGATCGCAGGCGTCTATATGATCGGCCAGGACATCAGCGAACGCAAACGCGCGGAAGAAATGCTCATCCGTTCGGAGAAGCTGTCCATCGTCGGACAACTCGCGGCCGGTGTCGCGCACGAAATCCGTAATCCGCTGACTTCGCTCAAAGGGTTCGTACAGTTGATGCAATCCCGGGTAGCCGGGTTCGACAACTACTTCAACATCATGATGGAGGAGCTCGAACGCATCAACTTTATCGTCAGCGAATTTCTCGTCATCGCCAAGCCGCAATCGGTCAAGTTCCAGCCGAAGGATGCGGCCGTTATTTTGCACAATACGATACTCTTGATCGGTTCCCAAGCCATTATCCATAACGTCAATATTGTCACCGAAACGGATCACGACGTGCCGCTCATCAATTGCGACGAGAATCAAATCAAGCAGGTGTTCATCAATATTTTGAACAACTCGGTAGATTCCATGGAAGAAGGCGGCGAAATCCGCATTCAATTCAAAAAACAAGAGGACGGTTATGTCCTGATGCGTTTCACCGACCAGGGCTGCGGGATTCCGGAGGATCGCATTCCGAGATTGGGCGAGCCGTTCTATACGACGAAGGAGAAAGGCACAGGCCTCGGCCTGATGGTCACGTTCAAAATCATCGAAAGCCACGGGGGCAAAATGAAAATATTCAGCGAAGTCGGAAAAGGGACGACGGTTGAGATTTATATGCCCGCGGCTGATTCCGCTTCTTGTTAGCACCCTCATGAGAAAAGCCTGCCGATACCTCACAAGGTTTCGGCAGGCTTTTCCGTTGTAACGCCGGCAGGACTATCGGTTCAGCAGGCTTCCCACATAACGCAGCAGCTCGTTAGCAGAGGCTGTCGTGTACCCGTGTTCTTCCACAAGCCGCTTGATCACTTCGTTGATCCGTTTCAATTGATTTTCATCCGGCGTCTTGGTGGACGTCGTAATTTTCACGATATCCTTCAGATCGGTGAACAGCTTCTTCTCAATCGCCTCGCGCAGCCGCTCGTGGCTGCTGTAATCGAACCGCCGCCCCTTGCGGGAGTACGTGGACATGCGGATCAAAATCTCTTCGCGGAACGCCTTCTTCGCATTCTCCGAAATGCCGATCTGCTCCTCGATCGATCGCATCAGCCTCTCGTCCGGGTCCATCTCCTCGCCGGTCAGCGGGTCTTTAATTTTCCCCCAGTTGCAGTAAGCTTCAATGTTGTCGAGGTAGTTGTTGAACAGCGTCTTGGCCGACTCGTCGAACGAGTACACGAACGCCTTCTGCACTTCCTTCTTCGCCAGCTCGTCGTACTCTTTGCGCGCGATCGAGATGAAGTTCAAGTACCGTTCACGCTCATCCTTCGTAATCGAAGGATGCTGATCGAGACCGTCCTTCAGCGCGCGAAGCACGTCAAGTGCGTTAATGAACTCCAGGTCGTGACGTATCAAGGCGCTGGAGATGCGGTTGATGACATAACGCGGGTCGATCCCGGTCATGCCTTCCTCCAGAAATTCGTTCTGCATCTCCTTCAAATCGGCATCCTTGTAGCCCTCGACTTCTTGCCCGTCATACATGCGCATCTTCTTGACGAGGTCCATCCCCTGCTTCTTCGATTCCTTCAAGCGCGTCAAAATCGAGAAGATCGCCGCCGCCCGCAGCGAATGCGGAGCGATATGTACGTGTTTCATGTCACTCTGCTGGATCAGCTTCCCATATATTTTCTCCTCTTCCGATACCTTCAGGTTGTACGGGATCGGCATGACGATCATACGCGACTGAAGCGCTTCGTTCTTCTTGTTCGCAATGAACGACTTGTACTCGGATTCGTTCGTGTGCGCCACGATAAGCTCATCCGCCGATATTAACGCAAACCGCCCCGCTTTAAAGTTGCCTTCTTGCGTCAAGGAAAGCAGGTTCCACAAAAATTTCTCGTCGCACTTCAGCATTTCCTGGAACTCCATTAACCCCCGGTTCGCCTTGTTCAGCTCTCCGTCGAAACGGTATGCGCGCGGATCCGATTCGGAGCCGAACTCCGTAATCGTGGAGAAGTCGATGCTGCCCGTCAAATCCGCAATGTCCTGCGACTTCGGATCGGAAGGACTGAACGTCCCGATCCCTGTCCGGGTGTCCTCGGAAATAAGCACCCGCTCCACCAGCACGTCCTCGATGCGCCCCCCATATTCCTCCCGAACCCGAATTTGGCACGACGGGCAAAGGTTGCCCTCAATCTTCACGCCGAACTCCCGCTCCACATCCGGCCGAAGCTCCAGCGGAATCAGGTGCAGCGGCTCCTCATGCATCGGGCAGCCCTTGATCGCGAAGACGGCGCCTTCGTCGGTGCGCGAATATCGCTCCAGCCCGCGCTTAAGTATCGTGACGATTGTCGATTTCCCCCCGCTGACAGGTCCCATCAGCAGCAAGATGCGTTTGCGGACGTCCAGACGTCTTGCCGCCGAATGAAAGTATTCCTCGACCAATTTCTCGATCGGATGATTGAGCCCGAAAATTTCTTTCTCAAAAAATTGATATTTTCGATGCCCATTCTCCTCTACAATTCCATGAGAGGCGATCATTTCATACACGCGCGCATGAGCCGTCATGGCAAGTCGAGGATTGTCGCGGAGCTTCTCCAGGTAATCGGCGAAGGTACCGGTCCATGCCAGTCTTTCGGTTTCCGTGCGATAATCGGCGATTTTCTTGAATATGTTCATGATTCATAACCTCCTCCGGGCTTTGCGGCGCAAAACCAGCTTTCATGAGCATCGGTACAGGATAAGGGCAGCAACAACATCCTTTGGATCGACATCGGGAACCCTCTTTCAGTAATCCGAAGTGTATTAAATACCTATGCAGGAAAGCGGACGAAGTTGACCGAAATTTTTAGACAAATTGTTGGATATGGCCTATAATGGCTGTAGTTAACAACCGATGGAAGGAGTGCGGACCCGAGTGGCGATCAAAAGCGAAACCGAGCTGTATGCCCCCGTCAAAACTTACCTGGAGCAGCTCGGCTATGAGGTGCGGGGCGAGGTGCGCCACTGCGATTTGGTCGCGATCCGCGGCGACGAGCCGCCGCTAATCGTAGAGCTGAAGCGAAGCTTCTCGATTCCGCTGCTGCTGCAAGCCATCGACCGGCTGCGGATGTCTCGCACCGTCTACGTCGCCTTCGAGAAGCCGGACAAAGGCAGAGCGCCTCACCGCGCAAGCTGGCCCGAGCTTCGAACCTTATGCGGCATGCTCGGGCTCGGGATGATGACCGTGCAGTTCTACAAAACAAAAAAACCTCGCGTCGAGGTTGAATGTCATCCGCCCGAAGCGGCCGAAGGCCGGCTGAGCGCCGGAAACGGACGGAGGCCCAGAACGAGCAAATATGCGGCCGGCAAGCTGGAGCAGGAGTTCCGCGAACGACAGGGCGATTACAACGTTGGCGGGAGCTCGAAGCGCAAGCTCGTGACCGCGTATCGCGAGAAATCGCTGCACCTCGCCGCACTGCTAAGGCAGTACGGACCGATGTCTCCGCGCAAGCTGCGCGACATGACCGGAAACAGCCGTTCGGCCGCCATGCTCCAGAAGAACGTGTACTTGTGGTTTCAACGCGTGGAACGAGGCGTATACCAGCTCACCCCGCAGGGCGAGGAAGCGCTGCTGACGTACGCTCATGTCGTCCAGGCATTCCGGCTGGAACCCGTCCCCCTAACCGGGGAAACGAACGAAGCTGCAGCCGAACCTATCGGCAGCCTCAGCGGCTCCGTGTGACCGCGCAGCCCTGCGCTTCAACCTGAATGTGCCGTCGGGCTCCCCGCTTGAGCAGCTCCTTGTGAATCCAAATCGCGGCTTGCGACCCTTCGCCCATGGCGATGACCGATTGCTCGGCATGCACGCCGATGTCTCCGGCCGCCCATACGCCGGGCACCTGGGTCATTTTCGTTCGCGGGTCGGTGACGATGTGTTTGTTCTCCATCCGCTCGATGCCGAGCGAGACCGCCCAATCGGAGTGAACCCTGTTCCCGCCGAAGGCGATGAATCCCCGTTCTCCCTGTATCGTCTCGCCCGTCGTTAAACGAACGCCGCCGAAGGCTCCCTCTTCCGAACTTCCGTTTCCTAAGACTTCAGCAATCTCCGCCTCCACGTATGCAATGCCAAGCTCCTCGAGCTTTCCCCTATGCGCGCTGCCTATCGCCTTCCGTTCATGATTGACATACACCAGATCATCGCACCAATACTTCAGCGCGAGCGCCATCCCGGAGCCGGCTTCGCCCGCCCCCATCACGATCGTTCGTCTGCCGACCGTCTCGTAGCCGTCGCAATCCGGGCATACATACACGCTATAACCGAGCCTCTCTTCCAATCCGGGTAAGGCCGGATAGCGGTCGGCAATGCCTGTCGCGATCAGCAGCGTTCTGCCCTTCAGGACCCCGCCGCTCCCACCGCCGTATAAGGCGACCTCGAACGTCTCCCCGTCGCGCGCGGCGGCAAGCGCTTCATCCTGCACGAACTCCACCCCTAACCGCTGCGCCTGGAGCTGTCCGAGACGCCGCAGCTCCTGTCCGGAGACGCCGTCCGGCCAACCGATGAGGTTCCGGTAGCTGCGGCACAGCGTTGACCTGCCGTAACCCTTGTCCACAACCTTGACGCGGTGGCCGTAACGGCCTAGCTGAATCGCCGCTTGAAGCCCGGCAAACCCTCCGCCGACAATGATGCAATCGTACATAAGCAGAATGCTCCTTCCTCTCCCCGTTCAGTTACAAACTAGTTTCCCCATAAGGATGGACATTCCATGCATGATGCTTCACGTAGACCTAAAAGCCTAATCTAAACTTTATAATTAGGTAAATTGGCCTATTTCCAGTTTTTAATGTACACTAAATTGGTAGGAGTCATTTGTATAGGAGGGGTCATCTTGCTTCGAACGCTTATGTGGATGTACCATCGCTTAATGAAAAACATTTATAAACGGAAAGGCTCTTGGCAAAGCGAGAAGTTTTACTATCACCATCAAAAGGAAAAACAGTACCGCGGGAGGTAAACTTGCCATATATTCTCCAGCCTCTCCGGCCTTACCCCTCCGTCGTGTGCGATGCGAAGGTTCCGGAACGCGATCCGCCTCGATCAACCCGTACAGCGCGATTTGCAGCGCGGAGCTGCCGAGCAGTACCCAGGGCAGCACTTCAATGCCTGCGTTCCCCACCATGTATCTGGCGATTAATACGATAACGTTCACGCTTGGCCGGCTGATCCACCGGATCCGGTTCGTATCGGTCGATACGTCATACACGAGCGTCAAATAACCGACGCAATAGAAAGCGCTTGCAATCCCGTTGCAGACAGCGAACAGGAGATAGTAATTCACGAGATGTTCTCCCGTAAACACGACGGACAAATAAAAGACGGCATGCATGCCGATTCCGATACGGTAACCGACCATGCGATCATTTTGCTTGATCTGCCCCCCCCGATGATGAATGAGAAAATAACGGAAGTGTAGTTAACTGCGTAATAGATGCCGTTAATGGCCATACTTTCGGTCAACCGCCACAGGTAAAGAAAGACACCGAACATGGAAGCTCCGAACTGAAAGCAAAGTGGATGAATAGCGATACGCCCGCCTCAACCGCCGCTCCAAGTCTCGCCTGCAGCAAACCGGGGCGCGTACCGTTCGTACGACGCCGGCTCTAGTCTCCGCTCCGGAAGTGAAGCCGTAAAAACCGCTTTCTCGCGACGTTTGAGCGCATAATCGGGCGCCTGCCTCTTTCTCTTATATGATGCGCAGTTATTTCCCGGAAACTCTCCCGAATGGATTGCAAAAGACACCGGTCCTGTAACCGGACCGGTGTCTTTGAATCGACCTTATTTTTTCAAGCTGTCCCATGTTTGTTGGAACTCGGTCAGCATTTGATCTTTCGTTTTTTGCTTCGCGACATAAGCCTGCATCGTAGCCGCGAACTTCTTGCTGGACGCTTCGCCGCCCGGGAATTTGAACCAGTTCCAGCTAAGCGTTTTGTTGTCTTTGCTGTAACGGATAATGTCGGCTGCCAAAGGTCCGAGAATCTTCTCGTCAGCTGGAATCGATTTGAACGCCGGGATAAATTTGAACTCTTCAACAATGTACTTTTTACCCATATCGGACGTTACGAGCCAGTTAAGGAACTTCTTCGCCTCTTCTTTGTTCGGCGAGTTTTTGTTAATCACCCAGTTGTTCGGTACGCCGACCGGCAGCTTGTCGTTCGCCGCTGCGTCGTCACTGATCGGCATCGGCAGGAAGCCGACCTTCAGGTTCGGGTTCGTCTGCGTCAATTGCAGCTGCGTCCAGTTCCCTTGCTGCGTCATCGCCGCTTTGCCTGTCGCGAACTCGGTCACTTGTGTTTTGTAGTCGGTTTGCAGCGGGTTTTTGTTGCCGTATTGCAGCTGCAGATCGAACAATTTCACCCATTGATCGAACACAGGGTTGCCCGGGATTTTAGCCGCGCCGCTGTTCAAGTCGGCGATAAATTTGTTAGGATCCGGTTGGTAAGCGAACGGCAGGTTCACGAAGTGGTTGCCAAGCACCCACCATTCCGCATAACCGTTCACGAACGGTGTAATGTTTTTGGCTTGCAGCTTCTTCGCCGCATCCTCGAGCTGCGAGATCGTCTTCGGCGTCTCGGTGATGCCGGCTTGCGCGAACAAGTCCTTGTTATACAGGAAGCCGTACCCTTCCAGGTTAAGCGGCTGACCGTACAGCTTGCCGTCCTTGGTCATCGGTTCTTTCGCAACGTCGACGAGGTCCTTCACCCATGGCTCTGCGGAGAGATCCTCCAGGTGCTCGATCCATTTGTCAAGATCGGAGAAACCGCCATTGTTGAAGATATCCGGTTTATCTCCGGAATTGAACTTCGCCATCAGCGCTGCGCCGTAGTCCGCGCCGCCGCCAACGGTGTCGATTTGAATTTTTACGCCCGGGTTCGCCTTCTCGTACTCGGCTGCCAATTTGGCAAGCGGCTCGGCGATTTCCACTTTAAACTGGAACATTTTCAGGGTGACGTTCTTCGCCGCTCCGGCATTACCTTCCGTTCCGCCCGTGCTTGGCGCTTCCTCTTTCTTAGCGCAACCTGCGGCAACGGACATCGCCATAATGGCCGCCAGACTCAAGCTTACGATTTTCTTTGCATTCATCGAAGTAACCTCCCTTATTTCTGAACCATTTTTATTTATGATTTACAAGTTTATTGTATAAAATGCCCACCTTGCCGAACACAGAGAAAATTGATCGAAAAGGTGGAACATTTTGAACAAACGCTTTCATTGGAAGTTCGTAACCCTGGGTATCCGGTTAGCCCTTAACCGAACCGGCCGTAATTCCTTCGATAATGAAGCGCTGCATCGACAGGAAGAAGATGATGATCGGAATGACGCCGAGCACGAGCGCCGCGAGCGCCATATCCCACTGCTTCGTATACTGACCGAAGAACGAATACGTCGCCAGCGGAATCGTCCGCAGATCCGGATTGTTCAATACGAGAAGCGGCAGCAGAAAGTCGTTCCAAATCCATAAGCTGTTCAGCAGGACGATCGTAACCGACATCGGCTTCAAGAGCGGGAAAATGATTTTCCAGAACACGCCGTACGGGGTGCATCCGTCCACCGTTGCGGACTCCTCGATTTCCTTCGGAATCGATTTAATGAAGCCGTGATACAGGAACACGTTCAACGATACGCCGAACCCGAAGTAACAAATGATGAGACCGAGCCGGCTGTCCATCAGACCGACCTCGCTGGCAACCTTCACGAGCGGGATCATGATCGATTGGAACGGAATGACCATCGCGGCCACGAACGCAAGAAACAGCCAATTATTGAAACGCGACGGATGGCGGACGAGCCGGTAAGCCGCCATGGAGCTGATCAAGACGAGTCCCAGGTTGCTGACCACGGTGATGATCAGCGAGTTCGAGAACACTCTTGGGAACTTCATAATCCCCCAAACCTTCGCATAGTTGGCGAGGTTGAACGATTGCGGCAAATTGGCCGAATTCACGAGCAGCTCCCCGAACGTTTTCATCGAATTGACAATAACGAAATAGAACGGTACGAGGAACAGCAGGCCCAGCACAATGCCCAGCACTTCAAGCGAGAACAGGCGGAAGTTGTAGTTTTTGCCCGATTCCATTACGCTTCGACCTCCTTCCGCTTCGTAACGGTAACTTGAATCATCGTAATGATGGCAACGACGATGAAGAAGATGAACGCTTTTGCCGTTCCGAGACCGTATCGGTTGTTCCGGAACGCTTCTTCATAGATGTTCAGCGCTACCGACTGGGTCGAGTTGAACGGACCGCCTTGCGTCAGCGACACGTTAAGATCGTACATTTTGAACGCCCATGAGATGGTAAGGAACAGACAGACCGTGATGGACGGCATGATCATCGGGAACGTGATGTTCTTCAAAGTCTGCCAGCGATTGGCGCCGTCGATATACGCGGCCTCCTGCAGCTCCTTCGGCACGTTCGCCAGCCCCGCAATGTAGATGACCATCAAATAACCGGCATGCTGCCAGACGCTGACGATGACAAGCGCCCAGAAGGCGGTCGGCGAATCGCCCAGCCAAGGAAGCTGAAAAAACCAAAGTCCCGTCAGCTCGCCGATGTTGGAGAATCCTTTGACGAAGATGAACTGCCAGATGAACCCGAGCAGCAGGCCGCCAATGACGTTCGGCATGAAAAATACGGTACGGAGCATGTTGCGCGTCTTGAGCGCCTGCGTCAGCAGAAGCGCCAAGCCGAACGCCACCACGTTCGCAAGAAGAACTTCGGTGACGGTGAATCGTGTCGTGAACCAGAACGACCTATGGAAATCTTTATCCTCCAGGAGGATATGTTTGAAATTGTCAAAACCGATCCACTTGACGTTTGAGGTGACCCCGTTCCACTCGGTGAACGAGTAGTACATACTCATGACGAACGGGACGATGACGATGATGCCGAAGAAAATGAAAGCCGGCCCTACGAACACGAGCTGCTGCAGCGCGCTTGATAACCGCTGATTTGCTTTCATGGGTACCTCCCCCTTTTGGTCTTAAAGTTTGCAAAATTCTTGTAAAGTATACCCTTAGTATAGAAAGTGCGGCTGACAATGAACATGGAATCTCTTGTCGGATCAGGTGGAATTTATTGATCTTTGTTGGTACAATTAAGGGCGCTAGCGCCAAAATCAGGAGGGACGCCCTTGATCCGAAACAGCATCCGCAACAAGCTGATCTTATTTCTGCTGGCCGCAACCATCTTGCCGATCTCCACGTCGATCGTGATGACGTATTACGTCACCGAACGCCAGGTCATCCAAGATACGATACAGACTAACTCCAACCTGATTTATCAAGGAAAAACGAATCTCGTCAACTATTTGAACGGGGTCAAGCAGGCGACGCTGCTCGTTTACAATGACAACAATTTATATACGGTGATCGAGAACGGGGCCACCGGATTCGGCAGCCGCCAGGAAATTATACGGGGCTTGCTGAGCATCAACAACGCGGTTCAAGAAATTCATCAAGTGTACCTGTATCTGAGCAAAACGGATAAAGCTTTCCTGTATACGCAGGGCAATACGAATTCAAATGAAAGCAGCCAATCCAAATATGTGCCCAGCGTGGATAAAGGCAACGTCTGGATCGAGCCTACGCATTCGAGCCATACGTATGCGATGTTCCCTTTCAATCCGCTGCCGACCGCTACCGTCTTTACGTTTCACCGCTCGATTACCAACTCGCTGACGATGGAAGATCTCGGCACCCTCTCGGTAGACGTCAACGTCTCGTTCATCGAGTCGATCTGCAACCAGCTGATGTCGCAAGGCGAAGAGCTGTTCGTGCTGGACGCCGGCGGCAATGTGGTGTACGGCTCCAATGCCGAGTACCGCGGCAAGATGCTGGATGAGCCCTGGGTGCGCGACTTGCTCGCTCGCGAAGAGGAACGCGGCAGTCTGGAGTGGAACGGCGGCGGCTTTAGCGGCATCCAAATGTATGAGCGTATCCGCGAGCCATACGCCGATTGGATCATTGTCAAGCGTATTCCCAACGAGCTGTTGTATGAACATGCCAAACGGCTGACGTTCGCCAATACGCTCATTTTGCTCGCCTTCATGGCGGTCGTCATCATCGGGACCGTGATTGTCTCGATCCGGTTTACGGCGCCAATCCGGAAGCTGCTCGGGTATATCGGCAAAATTCAGACCGGCAACA
The DNA here is from genome assembly GCF_006519665.1 of Paenibacillus sp. tmac-D7. NCBI lineage: Bacteria > Bacillati > Bacillota > Bacilli > Caryophanales > Paenibacillaceae > Paenibacillus > Paenibacillus sp. tmac-D7. The sequence continues at coordinate 53,885 of NZ_VIDW01000014.1, forward strand.
TGCAGGTCGATATTCACGTCAAAGGCAATGACGAGTTCAGCATTCTCGCCCATCGCTTTCGGGTGATGATGCAGACGATCAACCAGCTGATCACGAAGGAATATAAGCTGGAGATCGCCAACAAGACGAATCAGTTGAAGGCGCTGCAAGCGCAGATCAATCCGCATTTTCTTTATAATGCCCTGCAGTCGATCGGAACCCTTGCCCTGCAGCACGAGGCGCCCAAAATTTATTCGCTGCTGTCCGCTCTCGCCAAAATCATGCGCTACAGCATGAACACGGGCGAACCGATCGTCCCCTTCAAACGGGAAGTCGATCACGTCCGTTCGTATTTGGCTTTGCAGCTGCACCGGTTCGAGAACGAGCTGACCGTCGAGTACCGCATCACGGACGAAGCGGCTGAGATTCCCGTACCGAAAATGATCCTGCAGCCGCTTGTCGAAAACTATTTCAAGCACGGGTTCGATCCGCGCAGCCAAATCGGGCGGCTCGAAATTGGCGGACGGCTGCTGGAGGGAAACCGGTTGGAGATCACCGTCGCCGATAACGGCAAAGGCATGAGCGCCCACCATTTGGAGCAGCTGCGCCGCAAGCTGAGACTTCCTATGGATGCCAGCGGCGAGGAGGACGGCATCGGGCTTTTGAATGTGCTAGCAAGACTCAAGCTCTACTATGACGACGAAGCGGCTATGATCGTTGAGCCTCATCAACCGGGCGGCCTCATAATCACCATAATCATTCCCTTACAACGCAAGGAGGCGGACGAAGATGATCGCCATGATCGTTGACGATGAGAAGCACGTGCGCGACGCGATTAAGCTGCTCGTGCCATGGACGACGTTCGGCATCGATACGGTGCTGGAGGCGCAGGACGGCGCCGAGGCTGTGGAGATGCTGCGGCAGCACCGGCCTCAGCTCGTATTCACCGATATGATGATGCCGCTGATGAACGGGATGGAGCTGATGGCGTGGCTGAGCGAGCATCTGCCGTCCGCGAAGACGATCGTCATCAGCGGCCACGACGAATTCGACCTGGTGCGGCACGCAATCAAGCACGGCGGGGTCGACTACATCTTAAAGCCGATCGATGCGGAGCAGCTTGTGGAGACGACGCAGAAAACCGTCGCGCTGATTCGCAAGGAGCAGGACGAGCGGCGCCAGCAGCAAAGCTTGAACATGGAAATGAATCAGATTAAGCCCGTATACTGGGACACGATCTGGTCGAATTTGGTGAGCGAGCCCAAAACATACGAGAAGCATGCCAAAGAAATTGCCGAAGAGTACGGCTTGAGCCCCGACGTCACCTCGTGCCGTCTGGCGGTGCTAAGCCTCGATACGATCAGCGGCAAACTGAAGGACCGGTTCTGGTCGCAATGGGATCTGGTCTTCTTCTCGCTCATGAACGTCTGCAATGAAGTGCTGACGATGGACCGCGGTCAGCGGATCGGCGTCGCCTTCCGATTCTGGAACAGCGAGAACGAGATCGTCCTCCTGCTGTTCCGTGAGCTGGAACGGTCGGAGGCCGTTTTCCTCCACATTCAGGAGTGCATCGTCAATACGTTCCAAAGCTCCATGGATATCGGCGTCAGCGGCGTACACCCGTTCCCGGACAAGCTGAAGGAAGCTTATGCGGAAGCGAAGCAAGCGCTGAGGCGCCGCAATCTGCTCGCCAGGCAGAAACGCATTCACGAGTACGACGACCGTCCGCCGCTCTCTGCCGGCGTGCTGTCGATGTCGGAGTACGCCGAAGCGATCCGCCTTGCGGTCCGCAGCGGCAGCGAAGAGCAAATTCGCAAATCCGTCGGCGAATGGATTGACGCCGTGCGGCGTCTTCCTTCGATCAATACGGAGCAGCTCGAGCTGTGGTGGCACGAATACAACACGCTGAAAACCCGCTGGATGAGCGAATGGTTCGGCGACGGTCCGCCTCCGCAGCGCACGCAGGACGACGCCCCGTTTCACGTCCCGATGGATGACGAAGGACGCTTATCGATCGATATGTGGGAGCAGCAGCTCGTCCGCAGCTTAACCGAGCTTTCGAAGCACATGCTGAAGTCGCAGCGGCAGGACAGCAACGTCATGTTCGAAATCGCCAAATATATACGTAATCATTATCATCAGGATATTACCTTGCAGGAGATCGCCAACCATTTCTACTTGAGCCGTGAATATATTTCCCGCAAATTCAAACAAGAGTTCGGCGAGAACTTATCCGATTATCTCAGCGGCATCCGAATTGACAAAGCCAAGCTGCTGCTGTTAAACCCTCACCTGCGCATCGCGCAGGTCGCCGCCATGGTAGGGTACGAAGATGAGAAATATTTCAGCAAAGTGTTCAAGAAAACGGTCGGCGTCTCTCCGAACGAATACAGGAAGGGGAGAGAATCTTGAATACTCCGATCGAAACGAATTTGCCGCAAGCCCCGATTCGCACTGGCCGGCCGAAGCAGGCAAAGCCGAGAACGTATACGATACTGATCGTTTCGTGGATCATTCTTGTAGGCTTGGGCATATGGGGAGCCAAAGCCTATACCGATTATCTGCAATTGCAGATCAAGACAGATATCGCCGCGCAAATCGAGAACCAGCTTGCCGCTGTGCAGGAAGACTATCAGAAGCAGATCGGCGACTTGAAGCAAAGCATGTCCGCCGATATGACCCAGTTGCAGTCGAAAATCGATTCGGTCAATGAGCTTCTCTCTTTCACGAAGGACAGCGCCAGCAGTAAAACCGACAACAGCAACCAATTGTATACGCAGCTGGCCGATGTGACGAAGAAGCTCGACGACTTGAAAAAACAACTGGATGCGCTGCAATAGGAGGTGCACCTGCGATGAATCCGATTCAACAAATCAACCGGGTGATGCTTCTCGCGTTGGCTCCGTTCCTCGGCGCACTCGGTTTTCTGGCGGCGGCGCAGCTCTCCGTAGAGCTTCCTAAACCGGTTGAACGGCCGCAGGTCGACCTGCAGCTGAGGGAGAGCCTCCAATCGGCGCTGACGAAGCTCGACCGATCCAAGGAGGATGCGGCGCTTACCCGCACTACCGTCGAGAAATACTTTCAGTTCTACGCCAAAAGCGCCGACGAAGCCGCCCGCCTGTCGAAGCTGGCGGAAGCCGCCGCCGAGCGCCCGGCAGCGATCTTCGACACACGCGTAGCTTCCAAGCTCGGGGGGAAGGTGAACCGCTCGGCTTCTTCGGCGAATATCGATCTGAAGCTGTACACCTTCTCCGAGGAGCGTTACAAAGGGTACGCCTTGAAAGTTAATCTAAAGACCGATAAAGGGATGACAATGGTTCTGGGCGGCGACAAAGTCGGCGGCAGCGAAACGACGCTGCAAGCGGTGCGCCGCTACGGAGCGGTAGCGGGGGTCAATGCGGGAGGCTTCGCCGACGATGCGAAGACGGGCAAGCGGTACCCGCTCAGCACGACGATGGTCGGCGGCAAGTACGTATACGGCTTCGAGCCTTCCTTCGAAGACTTGACGTTCATCGGACTGAGCACCGATCGCAAGCTGATCGGAGGCAAGTTCTATAAGCAGGAAGATCTCGACAAGCTGAAGCCGTCGTTCGGCTCCACCTTCGTGCCAATCTTGCTGCAGAACGGCAAGAAGCAGCCGATTCCGCCCCAATGGGTCAGTTCTCCGGCACGCGCGCCGCGCACCGTGGTCGGCAGCTTTAAGAACGACCAGCTGTTATTTATCGTAACGGACGGATACGACGAGCGCGGCAACTCCGGTGCTACGCTCGCCGAGCTTCAGGACAAGCTTCAGTCGCTCGGCATCAAGGACGCTTACAACCTGGACGGCGGCGGTTCGTCGAGCTTGATTTTCGACGGACAAGTGATCAACCATCCGTCGGATAACGGCAAGCTTCGTCCGCTGGCAACCAACTTCCTGTTTTTTAAATGAGGCAATTGTTCACAGATTTATTCATTTTCTTGGAGTTTTTACGTTTTCTTTTAGGGGAAGGTTGGTTATAATATAGGGCGGGAGGTGCTGAATCATGTCCGCTACGTTTTGGCTTGTTATTACGGTGTTTGCTATGTTTATTACTGCGATGCTCACGGCCGCCTACAATGAAGATAAAACAAAAGGCTTGTAAGCCGTTCGCATGCGCACTCGCGGGTTGAAGGAACTCGGATAACCGGAAACGGACCGAATCGTTCAACCCGTTTGATTTATCGCGGCCTTCTCGATACATTATGTATCCGAGTTTATATGATCTAACACCTTATTTATGATGGCTCTTCTTCGGAACGGCTGCCTTCTCGTTCCTGCTTTTCATCCGAACCGCTTCCCGAACTTAAACCGCGCCAACGTTCACCGTCTATGCCCAGTTGATCCAACAAATCATCTATATCCAATTCAATCGGGGCTCGATTGGTCGTTGTCATTGTTTGTCACGTCCTTTAAGTTATCGTATGCTACTAAAGTTCAATTCCAGTATATTGTGAAGTTTAGCATAACAACCGTTACAAAAAGGTTACAAAACCAACAAAATAATATACTTTTATTGTATCCTTTCTTAAATTTTAACTAAATATTTGATACACTGGTGAAATACATAGTCCTAATTGATCATTTACCGCTAGAGACTCGTTCACATTGGAGGACTTTGGACTTATGGCCCTACTGGCAACCAGCTACAGGATAAGTTATGAATTTACACCGAACCCCGATCCTGACGCCAAAACAATCGTACTGCTTCACGGTCTCGGTCTATCCGGCTCCTTCTGGCGATCGTTGATCCCGCTGCTGTCGGTTCGTTACTCGCTGCTCGTCTGTGATTTGCCCGGACACGGCCTAAGCGGCGAAACGTCGGAAGACGTCACGTTCGCTACCCTCGCTGAAGATCTACGCTTGCTGCTCGAATCGTTGAACATAAGCTCGGTTGTCTTGGTTGCTCATGACGCGTCCGTGTATATCGCCAGGCGTTTGGCCGCGTTAACCCCTTCCAGCGTGGAGCGCATGATTTATATCTCTCCTTATATGCCCCACACGCTGCCGGCTACGCTTACCGAGCTGCAGGATCGCAGGCTTCTGCTCGAACAAGCGCCGATGACGGTCTACGCAGCCGCCATGGCGCACAAGCTGACGGGGACTCCCGGCGATGCGCTTCTGCATCAACGCATCGTCCAAGCCCATGAGCGCGTTTCTAAGGCTTTATACATACAATTGCTCGACCTCGCTGGCTCCGAGCAGGCATTACATGAACAAGCTCACGTCCGCAAGCCGCTTATGATCATATCGGGCGAGCTGGATGCAAGCTTTCCGCCCGGCATGGCGCATATCGCGCACATGCTGTTCGACGCCTCCGCCTTCCTGATCGTACCAGGCGCCTCCAACCTCACCTTCGTGGATCAACCGTTGTATACCTCGGACTTTATCGACCGCTTCGTGCGGAAAACGCCCTTCGAACCCGGTAAGCCGAAACCGGTGGAGGACGAGCTTAAGCAAACGCTTCGTGTCCTCTGGTCGGGACGCCTCCCTTCTGCCCCTGAACGCAACCGGTTGACGATCCGTTGTATCGGAACGTTCGAAGTCAGTCTGGGCCAGCGGCCGATCCGGCTCGGTTGGAACACGCGGCACGCCAAGAGTATACTGATGTATTTGGCGTATCACCGCTCGGCAACGCGGGAACAGCTGTGCGAAACGTTGTTTCCGGAGACGGCTTTCCCCAAAGCCATGCGCAACCTTCGCGTGTATTTAAATCATTTTAGCAAGCTGCTCGAAACGGAAGACGGGCAAGAGCCTTGCTTAACGATCGAACGGGATACGATCAAATTGAATATTGAAATCGATTGCGATCTATTCGTCCTCCTGCGGGAATTGCAAAGCGCTTCCGAACAAGCGGACAGCGCTTACAAGCTCAATCAGTGTGTGACTCTTTCCGAGCAGCTGCAGAGCAAAATATTGTCCGGCTGCTTCGACCCGTTCTCCATCGCGCTCAAGGAGACCGTCGAGCAAGCATGGGAACAGTTATCATTATGGGCCGCCGATAACTGCTGCGAACGGGAACAATATGCGGAAGCCGTCCGCTTCCTGCAAAGCGGCCTGCAGTATGGCACCGGGGAAGAGCTCTTGTTCTACGACCGCCTGATCGCGATTTCTCAACGAACAGGCAATGCGAAAGAGCTTCGCAAGTGGATGCGCATGCGGAAGAAGGCCTGCGTCCCGACATAGCTGATAGCAAAAAAATAAGACTTGCCTCGGCGCACGGCCGTCCGGCAAGTCTCTTTCGCGTCACAACTGCAGCACCTACGCCTGAGTGTTCTTCATCTGTTGCATTTCACCCAAGCATTCGGAACAAATGTATCTTTCTTTGAAGTCGCTGACCTGATCCATGGACCCGCAAAATACGCAGCGTGGGCGATATCTTTCCAGAATAATATGATCGCCGCTCACCAAAATCTCTACCGGATCTCCTTCGTTCATTTGATACCGTTTGCGTAGCGACTTCGGGAGCACTATTCGTCCAAGCTGGTCGACCTTCCGTACGACACCTGCCGGTTTCATCATTAATTCACCTCACCTTTACTCTACTTAACTTCCCGACTTCCCTTATATGGTTTCGACGCCAGTGCATAAATTCCTGCCACCGGCTTTCTCGCAACCGGCTTCCTCCACTGTTCGTTACCCGTTTCTTGTCCTTCTGAATCAGCCTATATCCGGCTCCCGATCACGATAATCCGGGGAATCCGATTTGTCTTAAGCCTTCATACAAAATAATCGCTGCGGAATTCGATAAATTCAGCGAGCGCACCGCATCGGTCATTGGCATGCGCATCAGCGCATCGGGATGCTCCGCCAAAATTTCCGGCGCCAGCCCCTTTGTTTCTTTGCCGAATACCAGAAAATCGCCGTCGCGGAACGTAATGTCCGTGTACAGCTTGTCCGCTTTCGTCGTAGCGAAGAAAAACCGCGCGTCTTTATACTTCTCTTTCACTTCTGCGAACGAATCGTGATATTCGAGCTTAACCGCGTGCCAGTAATCGAGACCCGCACGCTTCAAGGTCCGGTCGTCGGTGTCGAAGCCGAGCGGCCGTACCAAATGAAGCCATGTTCCCGTAGCGGCGCACGTTCTGGAGATGTTGCCGGTGTTGGCCGGAATTTCAGGCTCGACCAATACGATATGAAACGCCATTGTTCAGTTCACCTCAATTTTAACACTCGTTTTACCTTTTTTTAATACATAGATGACGGTCGGCTGCGATAATGAAGCTACTATGTGCTAAAGGAGACATGTCGAATGATGAAGAAGAAAATCCTTGTCGTTGACGACGAACCTTCCATCTCGATGCTTATAGAATTCAACCTGAAGCTGGTCGGTTTCGAAGTCCACTGCGTATATGATGGCGAAGAGGTATTCAGCGCCATTCCTCAATTTCGCCCGGACTTGATTGTGCTCGACTTGATGCTTCCGAAGATGGACGGCATCCAGGTGTGCCGCAAGCTGCGGAGCCAGAATAACATGGTGCCGATCGTGATGCTGACCGCCATGCAGGACTTGTCCGATAAAATTGCGGGGCTCGATAACGGCGCTGACGACTACATGACGAAGCCATTCAGTCCGCAGGAGCTTATTTCCCGTATCCAGGCGATTATACGCCGTATTCAAATTTTACCTTCCGCAATGGAGAACACGCCGGTCCAAATTGGCCCTATCGTCATTCGACCAGACCAGCGGGAAGTGAAGGTCAAGGGCGAAACGATCGAGCTGACGCCTAAGGAATTCGATCTGCTGCTCTTCTTATGCAAGCACCGGGGCAAAGTGCTCAGCCGCCAGCAGCTGCTGCACGGCGTCTGGGATTATCATTTCCTCGGCGACACGCGAATCGTCGACGTTCACATCAGCCACCTGCGCGATAAGATCGAAACGAACGCGCGGACTCCCGAATATATTGTAACGATTCGCAACGTCGGTTACAAACTGATGGAACCTAGCGCGAAAGAATCCTTGGCCTGATCGACAAAAGGAGCACCGTACGCATCCGGCGCGGCGCTCTTTTTTTACGCGAAAAAGCAGCTCCGCAAGACCCGTAAGCGCCCTGACGAAGCTGCTTGTCCCGGCTGTTAGCCGTTACGCTTCTGGAAATCGGCCATGAACGAAGCGAGCGCCTCGCAAGCTTCGAACGGTACGGCATTATACGTGGAGGCCCGCAGTCCCCCGACGTCGCGGTGGCCCTTCAGCCCGACGAAGCCGTGCTGTTCGGATTCCTTCACGAATTTCTTCTCAAGCTCTTCGTTTTCCATGCGGAATGTAATGTTCATCAGGGAACGATATTCCGGTTGGACGACACCGCGGTAAAATCCGCCGCTTTGATCGATGGCTTGATAAATCAAGCTGGTTTTCTCCCGGTTGCGCTTCTCCATCGCAGCCACTCCGCCGTTCTCCTTGATCCACTGAAGAACCAGGTTGACCATGTACACCGAATAAACCGGAGGCGTGTTGTACAGGGAGTTGCCCTTGGTATGCGTATCGTAGCGAAGCATCGTCGGAATACCTTTAGGCGTATCTTGAAGTAAATCTTCGCGCAAAATAACAACGGTTACGCCGGACGGCCCCAGGTTTTTCTGAGCACCGGCGTATATCATCGCAAACTTGGAAACGTCGACCGGACGGCACAAAATGTCGCTGGACATATCGCCGATCAACGGAACACTGCCGGTATCCGGGTATTGGACGAACTGGGCGCCCCCAATCGTTTCATTCGACGTAATATGCAGATAAGCCGCATGATCGCCGAGCTGAAGCCCGCTTAGATCCGGAATACGCGTAAAATTGTCCGCTTCGGAACTGGCCGCAATCGCCGTTTCGCCGATCAATTTCGCTTCCTTGATCGCTTTGCTGGCCCAAGCGCCCGTATGGACGTAATAGGCGGTTTGACCCGCTTTCAGGAAGTTCATCGGGATCATCGCGAACTGGGTGCTCGCTCCGCCCTGCAGGAATAACGTCTTGTAACCGTCCGGAATCGAAAATAGCTCCTTCAACAAGGATTGCGTATCTTCGTTCAATTTCTCGTATTGAGCGCTTCGATGAGAAATTTCCATAATGGACATGCCAATGCCTTGATATTCCACAAACTCTTCCTGTGCCCGCCTTAGTACTTCCAAAGGCAGCGCAGCCGGTCCTGCATTGAAATTGTAAGCGCGCTTTGTCACGAGATTCACACCTTCACTTTTCATAGGATATGGCTATGATAGCAAAGGTTAGCGCGCCGATTCAAGTGTAAGTTTCATGAACGAGAAGGAGGATGGATTCCGATGATTCCGAAGTTTCGATTATTTGTGGCTGTGCCGCTGCCTGAACAGGTCCGTCTCGCCGTATCCGCTTGGCAGAACGTATTGAAGCGCGACCTCCCTTTTGCCAAATGGGTGCATCCGGATGACCTGCACATCACACTTCTTTTTATAGGAAACGTCAATGCCGAGCGTCTCCATGAAGTCCGGGCGGCGCTTGATGCTGCTTGTACGGGGGCAAGCGGAAAAACGTTCAACCTGCAGTTGGGTAAGCTCGGGACTTTCGGCAAGAAGCAATCGCCTTCGGTATTATGGGCGGACATTCAAGGGGAACTCGCGCCGCTGGGTGCGATACAACGCCGTGTCGAAACGGCCATGCAGGATCTGCTCGGGATCGAGCCGGAACAGCGTGCCTACAAACCGCACCTTACGCTTGCCAGAACATACAACGGAACATGGGTTTGGAGCCCCGAATTGATGCGGCTTCACCCTCCAACCGATGAAGCAAGCGCCTGGCGATGCGACGAAGTCATCTTGTACCGCAGCCATTTGGGCCAAACGCCTATGTATGAGCCGGTAAGCAAGCATTCGTTAGACTGACTCCTGCTCCTGCGGATCGAATCCTATGGCGGGATTGCACGTTTGGAGGAATAGAGGGGTTGGAATGCGTCAGCTCTCTATGTCACGGGTGTAATAAGTATGATCATCGGTAAGAGCCGGCTCTTTCCGGATTTCCATCTGGGTAACTTGATCTACAGGGGAAAGGGCCAAAATCTCCATGGCTTTAGTCGGATTTATGCCCAGTTGGCGCAGAGCGTGCCTAATGTCCAACGATATGGTCTTCTCCATAATTACCTCTCTTTTAGATCGATTTCCAAGTCAGATTTTCTCCTCATCCTTGTTACACATTTTATCGGGAAATCGCATTTTTTTTGATAGTCTTAAATGTCTATTTTTTCCAACATAAAGTTTTTTTTAGACACTCAACATATAGCGAGAATGGGGGATTTGTCAGCTATTGTCACTGCGCTTGTTCGAATACGGCGGTTTGACTGCTTTTCAGCTGATGAACGATTCGGCGAAGCGAGTCTTTGCCCAGGCCCAAATCAGTCAGCTCTTGAATGATTTGAATCCATTCTTGATCGATCGGCTCCGGCTTATCGGACTCGTCGTGAAGAATGAGGGTTTGAACGTTGACGCCCAGTACCGGAGCCAGCTTGCCAAGAAACTGGATCGAAGGGTTCGATTGCAGGTCGCGCTCGATCGAGCTCAGGTACGATTTGGCTACGCCCGCCCGGGCGGCAAGCTCTGTTAAGGACATGCGTTTTTGATGTCGAAGATTTTGAATACGTGCACCGATCATTCGAGGATTCCTCCTATAATATGGGATCAATTGATTCCTTCGACTTATTTCAATACTGATTGTATCACAATCAGATACACTATGTATCTATTTTGTTGAAATTAACAAAATTTGAGGCAAAAGTCCCTGGTCTTTTCTCCCTCTAGTTCTTCACAAAACTTGCTACATAATGTATAATCTAGTCGTACGTTAAGCAACACGATTCGACAACCGATTCACTGCGGCATATTGTTGGATTTTGGAGGGAAATAACCATGATTAAGATCGGGGATAGGATCGCTCTTCTTCGAGAAAAATTCAAGCTGACACAGGAAGAACTTTCCAAGAAGATCGACATTTCCCGCGCTTCGCTGTCACATTACGAGAAAAATCGACGAGAGCCGGATTACGATACCATCGTCAAATTGGCGGATCTGTTCAAGGTCTCTTTGGACTATATGACGGGGAGGACGGAAGACCCGCAACGAACTTTAGACCCGGATATCCGTTCGTTCGTCGATCAACTGGAATTGTCGGACCAGCAAATCCTGGAACGCTTTCAATTGACGGTAGACGGGAAGAAACTGACGCCCGATGAGGCCCGCCGGTTTATCGCCTTCGTCAGAGCGGAGCGAGAAACCAGATGACGGCTCTTACCGCGGCTTCCGCGGCTTCTTGGTAACGAACACCCGCACGTCCTGAGCTGGTATGTTGCTTAACGCTCTTGAAACGTTTATTAACCCTATGGGATGGGAATGCTTAGCAATGGGACTGCAGCTTCGCGGGGGCTTCCGTCTTAGCTGCCCGATCGCGATCAACCTTCGATGTTTAAGCTCCATTTACAATACTTATTGTATCACAAATCGGATACATTTCGTAACTATTTAATTGAAATTTGATTTATTTTTGACTTTTTTTAAAATAAGCGGGCAAAAATCAAGGTTGCGTTCTTCACAAACTTCGATACGTAATGTATAATTTAGTTAATGTAATGAAGGTCCGCAGATCCCCCCCTGTTCTATATAGCTTACGAACCGTAATTTTGTTTAATCGGGAAACGCATTCAAAGCCATGAATTCAACCCTACGGTTAACGGCAGCTCGAACCATCATCGGGTAGAAGCAACGGGAACATGGCATGCGGTTCGGAAGACTTGCGTGTAGGTGCTGCGTACCTTATAACCTCTATCTTAACAAGATACAACTTTATACCGATCGGGGTGAACACCATTGGGGCAAATTGGAAATCGTATCGCCGCATTAAGGGAGAAGCAAGCCTTGACTCAAGAAGAGTTGTCAATCAAGCTGGACATTTCCCGCGCGTCGCTTTCGCACTACGAGAAAAATCGCAGGGAACCCGACTATGATACGTTGGTGAAAATAGCGAATTACTTTAAAGTATCCATCGATTATTTACTCGGCCGCACGCAAGATCCGGAAATGGTTTTGGATGCTGACGTTCGGCAATTTGTAGATAGCCTTGAACTTTCCGACGAACGCATCATGCAGCAATTTTTGCTCACGATAGACGGGAAACAGCTGACGGCTGAGGAGGCGAAGCGGTTTATCGCTTTTGTTCGAGCAGAGCGGTCGTTATAACATTTTTTGTTGGGGGGAACTATTTCCATAGTTTCCCCTATCTTCATGCAAGTATGCTTTACTTAGGAAAATCCCCACCTCTGCCATAAATCATTAATCCCTTGGGTCCATTCTTAGAAATATAAAGTCGTCTATCATATGAATATTGCTGTACTTACCAGTGCTTGCACTAAAGCCAAATCCATCATATTTGGAGTCGTAATTTATTTTTTTAGAAATTATGTCTTTACCATCTAAATCAATTTGAATATTTCCTTTAACGGTTGTTATAGTTACTTGATGCCACAAGTTATCCTCTGTTTTTACCGTCTCGTAGATAGCTAACTTTTGTTCAATGCCTTTCTCTACTAAGGCAATATAATTTTCAACTGGATCGCGAAGTTCCGGGTTGTAAAAAGAATCGAAAACGACACCGTATTCACTTTCATTAGGCTCAAAACCAAGATAGCCACCTAATGGAAAAATCTCCAGGCTATGTACCCCAAATAAGAAAGCGATTCCATCACCTCCTGACCCCCCTCCTATTTTATATCTAAAAGACACTCTCCAATTTTCTCCAAGACTTAATTTCGATTTAACAGCTCCGAATACAAAAGTTTCATTCTTAGTAAGAATCAGACTGCCTGCCTCTAGACCTGCTTTTCCATAATAAACCCAGTTCCCGGAATCAGTCTCGAATGAATCCAGGAAAATATGCTCACTTTCGGCCAAATACGTTTCTTTAGATCCAGTAAAAGTACTCTGTTCCGGTGACGAATTTGGGTTGCGGTTGCGAGGTTCTGCCAGATATTTATTATTCGTTGCTACAGAAGTTAATATGACCGTAAGCAACACCACAGTAATGGCTGTTTTTTTGTGCCTCTGCTTCAACTCAGTCTCCCCCTGCACCTCTCGACATGCTGATGTTAAACGAGTGCGTAATACTTCGGACTTGATCTGAAGGAATCCTGAGATATTCGAATAGCGCACCTACTTCAAGATATATGGTTGAATCCTTGGATAACTTCATACACGCGCATAATATCTCAAATTCTACGTTCAAATATTTCGAAAGATACTTGTAAATGTTGATATTATGCGTAACCACTTCTTGACACTGCTCACACAAGAAGTGAATCGTATAATTACATCCGTCAACGTCCTTTGAATCGACTACAAAATTCACGATTACCTTTAACGGCACTCCGCAATCACAAACCATTTTTACCAAACCCCTGTGTGAAGCCTGTTATTATATTGCATTATTGTGTAGATAGCTTTATTATTTCATGCCAATCTTTGCTTAATTCAAAAGTATCCTCAAGGTCTGTTCCTTGCTGAACTTCAACATATTCAATTTTTGTGATCGCATGAACGCTGTGCCTGGTTCCGCGGGGAATCCGAATCGTATCACCCGGTTGAAGCTTCATGATTTTCTCGTCAATGATCATCTCCCCAGTTCCGGAGATTACCGTCATCACTTCATCATGATTGCGGTGCAGTTGATAACTCAAAAACCTGTTTTCAGAAATGCTTACTCTTCTAATCAATGTCCTCTGTCCATCTGCATCTGTCGCGTAGTCCAGTACTTTAAAGTTACCCCACAGTTTTTCCTCGTACATAGGAGGTTGATTAATGGACTCAATAATGTTTTTTATTTTCGGTGTTGAAGATTTACTTGCAACGAGTATACCGTCCGGACTAGCAGCAACGATCACATCCGACAGATCCAACACCGTTACTGGAATGTTAAGCTCATTAATAATATGTGTATCTTGGCAATCATCCGTCAAGATGCCTTGACCCAAAATGGAAGTGCTCATTTCCTCCGTTAACGTGTTCCAAGTTCCAAGGTCTTTCCAAACTCCATCATAAGGCATCATAGAAATATGCGTCGTTTTCTCAACAACTTCATAATCAAAACTTATTTTTTCTAATTTACCATATTGTTTCTTTAACTCTTCATATTGTAGCGGAACTCCCTTTTGAATTAATAAATTAATGATAAAATCAAGCTTGAAAGCAAAAATGCCACAATTCCAAAGAGCAGATCTCTTGATCAATTCAGCTGCTGCAGCTTGACTCGGCTTCTCATGAAAAGATCCTACTTTGGTGTATAAAGCATCTTCATTCCCAGTCCGGCAAACATCCGGTACGATATAACCGTACTTTTCCGACGGGAAGGTCGGTTTAACTCCCATTAAAGCAAGATCGGATCCGGATTGTTCCAATACCGTTTCAAGATCTTTAATCTTTTCGAAGAACGCATCTTCAACATAAGGATCTACAGGCAGTATGACAACCGTCTCATCCAATCCTATGCTTTCCACGGAGTACAAATATACCGCGGCAAGCGCGATAGCAGGAAATGTATCGCGGCGCTCCGGTTCGATAATTAATGGAACTAGCTCTCCCACTTGGCTTTGCATAATTTCCTTTTGCGATTGTCCTGTTGCAATGTATGCGGAATTGGTAATTCCGGAATTCCCCATTTGTCGCCATACCCGATCAACCATCGATTCCAAATTGCCTTGATCGTCGCGTAATACCTTCAAGAATTGTTTCGATCTGATGTCATTGGAAAGAGGCCACAAACGTTTGCCTGAACCGCCAGATAACAGAATGAACTTCATAACAAAGCACCCTCTAACTCAAATTTTTTATATTTCACTGTTTCATTCAAGATCGAATCGACTTGATCTGCGACTTTGTTCCATGTGTATCCCGCCAGCACATGATCGCGGCATATTTCTGCTGAAGGCCAGTCGTTTCGTTCCCTTAACAATCGAATTAAACCGGAGGCTATCGCCCCGGAGCTTATATCGTCAAACAAAAAACGTTTGTCAAAGGCGCTTAATATCTCTTTATTTCCACCAATTGGAGTCGCAGCAACAGGAACGCCGCTGGCTAACGATTCGATAGTGATCAAACCAAATCCCTCCAAGGCTTGAGTAGGAACAACAAACAGATCTGCACTTTGGTAATAGAGCGTAATCTGATCTTCAGGAACATAACCCAGCAATCTAACGTGATTCTCCAATCCGTATTCCATTATTTTTTGTGATAATTCTTCGGCTAGAGGTCCCCTGCCTCCAATGAAAAGTACTCCGTTAGGAACAGTATGGATTACTTCCTTCCAAGCTTCTACCAATTGCACAAGGCCCATGCGCCGCATGAGCCTTCTAACGGTTAACACGATCACACTGTCACGGGGGATGTTCAGTTGTTCTCGGATCATGTTTTTCATCAAGTTATCAGTAACCGGTTTATACTTCATGACGTCGGTCGCACCCGGAACAATTTTGATTTTCTCATTAGGTACATTAAATTCCTCATGCAGAATGTCTTTGAAATACTGGCTCAGTACGATGAAACGATCACCTAACCGATATACGCTCTCTTCAATTTTCCTGGCCATCGCTACTTTGAGTCGAGCAACCGAACTGTGGGATTCTATACTGCGTTCGTTAGCCCATGGTCCGTGAAAGGAGATGACTATAGGTATTCGGCGTTGCTTCGCTTCTAGGGCGGGCCCTAGCGCATAGGGAGAAAAATGGGAATATAATAAATGAATGGGCTTAGCCTTCATTATTTCTGAAGCTTTTCTCTTAAAATCCCGCTGCCTTAGCAGCATGGCCTTATCAGGACTTGTAGCCTGAATAATGCGCAGCCTGTTATGGTTCTGAGGCTTCTCCGGACTGCTAATTAAAGCGTCGATCTCATGAACCTCCGAGAGTTTATTGCATATCGACCGAAAATAAGTGTTTAATCCACCCGCTTGATAAGTAGGCCATCCCATACCCGTCGCGAGTATATTCATTCTAGACATCGGTATCAACCTGCCTTTTGTTCAACATGACCTGTCTTTTGGACTCGAATCAATTCATAAAGTTTAATTTGACATAAGTATTCATAATACGCCCATAACATGGCAATAGTGAGTCCGGCTAACCCTTTTCGAAACAATCCTTGAAGAACATATTTTTGCCCGAACCGAAGAATAGGTCTGGTTAGCAAACGTAATAGGCTGAAATTTTTATTCGATGACACTGCTTTTTCCGCCTCAAGTTCTGTATAGCGGTTAAAACGGTTCACGTGATCAGCAATGCTTCGATATCCGTCATGCCATAATACCCCTGGTAAGCTACCTACTTTCAATCCTTCCGTTTCAGGACCTTCATGAACGGGAGTCACTCGAATCTTCGACTTTCGTTTGTTGTACAGACGCGTTAAATATTCGCCGCGGCTCAACCAAGTCCCCATGAAATTTCCAATTCGATACATGTTATACACATCAGCCTCAGAAGCCGCACCCTTTTTCCAATTCAGAAGTGAACCATTTAATTCACTATCAACGAATTCATCTGTATCGATGAAGAATATCCAGTCGTGCTCTGCATGGGTTGCGGCGAAATTTCGCTGCTCCGCATAGCCCGGCCATGGATTCAGGTATACTTTGCAACCAAGGCTCTCAGCAATTTCTCTTGTAGCGTCTGTACTCCCGCCGTCAACCACCACGATTTCATCAGCAAACCCTTTACATGACTCTATCGCTTTGCGAATTCTGCTTTGTTCATTTTGAGCTATGATCGTTACTGATATTTTCTTTGTGTCTGACTCTATACGATCCATCGTTACACCCCTTTCTGAGGCATCTCCAGATTTTTTCTTCTTGTAAATTTCCCCCAAAACCATACGATATCCGCTTTAACGGGAAAGAGCATCGGCATGCTTACCTTTAAACTTAGTGGAAATTGTATCATGATGAGAAGAAAGCGCGTCATAGTCGCCGTAAACAGTGCGAAGGCTGCTCCTGTAATGCCGAACTTGGGTACCCAAACAACCAATAACGGAAGACTAACGCATAATCCGATGCACTGCAGAACCGCCACACGTCCGGGTTTCCCTATAGCCATAAAAGTTTGTGCCAAAACCGCGACTGCACCGCTCATGACAGTTTCCAGCAAGAGAATCCACAGTATGGTTGTAGATTGTTCATACTTGGAACCGTATAGAAAAATTAATGCCATTGGAGCTATAGCCATCATTATTAGAGCGATAAACAGAGTACCGCTGAATGCAATGCGAAATACTTTTTTCGTCAAGCCAATAATTTCAGATTTCTCCAAACCTGCCGCTTTTGGTAGAAGCACAAGGGTAATGGAGCTCTGAAAAATACCTGCCATTTTAGCTAAGCTTAACGCCACTAAATATAATCCTAACTCGGCCGGTTTCATGATGCGGATTAAAACAAGCTGATCCATAAAAAAGGTCAGAGTGGCAACAACATCGATCAGGTAGGAGGAAAGTCCATACGTAAGTAGCCTCTTCATCGTGCTTCTCCACCCGTTTATCGATCGTTTATACCTTTTATACAGTAAATAAACCGTGTAGACCCCGATCGGAACATTTGGAATGAAATAGCAAAGTGCAGAGTAAAAAGGATTTAAATACCCGGTAACAGCGAGTATTGCCAACATGATCAATGTTACTGCAACCGGCAAATACCTTCTTCTGTTAAGTCCTTTAAAGTCTTCCTCTCCCTGCAAAACAGCGTTTAAAAAGTTGGTGTACAGCACACTGGGCGCAAAAAACATCAACAACTGCGCCATAAATATCGTTTCCGCCGAATAGGCATGCAGCCAAAGAGGAATCAACACTATACCTGCGCCTGTAACAAGCAGACCGATCAACAAATTCATCAAGCAAGCAGCGTTGAAGAAACCTCCCTTTTCAGAAGAGAATTTCTTCATGTTATAGATGACGGAGCTGTGCAGCCCTAGCGTAACTAATTGGCCCAATAGCGATGGCCACAGCATCATCGCAGATTGTTCTCCTCTACCTTCCGGCCCTAAATATCTAGCACAAATGATCCCCGTCCCAAGGTTCAAGAGTACAATAACCATGCTTATTGCCGTTGTACGAATCGTATTCGATAAACTCGATTTCGCTTGAAATCGAGTCCTCACGGTAGCTAGAAAAGACATTAACTTAAATCTCCTTTAGATACATCCAGTTCTCGATATCCATAATTGCCTACACCCAGAGCAACGATAAACCAGATCATGACACCGAAGGCCGAGGCGTAACTATTTGCAAATAGTAAATTTACAATGGAGGCCAGCATAACGGAAATCGATAAACGGTTGAATTCGAGATTCGTCTTCTGCTGTGCTTTCTCCAACCAAAGTGTCTTCGCCAAGTGACAAAGAGCATACAAAATAATAGGGGTCCCGATCACTCCGAATGTCAGCATAATGGTGCCGATTCCACTATCGAAAATTCCCGTCTCCGCACTGAGATTCCCGCTGTTTTGCAGTTTTGTAGCCATACCTATGCTCCCTAAACCCATGCCTTCTATATTACTGAAAAGCATAGGGAGTAACTGTTTAGTCAGGCTTAATCGGTCATTAAAGGATTCGTCTCCTTGGATTTCACCAAATGTTTCAAACCGCTGCAGTAAGATTTGGCCCTGTGGTAAAACCAATAATATGAAGTAGACAAGACTGAAAAACAAGAGAAGCACGAACAGCTTTTTGAATCTGTTCCCATGATTTGAAATGATTATATAAATGAGAATCGTAACGAATCCAAACATCCAAGCGGCCCTGACCAGCGTAATGATACTGCCGATAACTGCAAGCAGAACACCTATCCACCCCCAAAGCTTCCTCCATCTGGCATCTACGATCATAATCGCAGCCGCCAGCGATAAGAAAACACCGGCGGGACCGGGGGAATTCAAAGTTGAGAATACTCTTACCTCAAAGGGCTCGGATTTTCCGATGGACGCCATGTCTACACCATCCATCCAAAACACATCCCAAGGTGGTAATATGGTGTACTGGATAATGCCATACAAAGCAACCACAAGCGCCAAATTTACAAATTGTAGAATCCAAAAGTGCTTCAAATCATCCGTAGGTTTTTTAGCAAAAATATAAGCTAGCCAAAGGAGAGGACCTACAATATTCGCCAGGTCGTATAGGCTTGAGCTGCCATTTCGAAATAAACCTATAACTAAAGCATACCCTAGAGCACAGCCCCACAAAATTAAAAACTTCTTAATTGATGTATCGAGCGACTTATAGTGCTGCATCAAGGGGTAAACAAGAAACATACTTACAACAATCGGAGTTAAGCTAATGAAGGACATCGAATGATACTCGTTTGTTGACCAATCATACAATCTACGAATTTCAGGGGTAAAGACCCATATGGCCAAGTTGTAAGGAAGCAGCCATTTAGAATCTACCAAAGCCAACAATAAAGAAGGAATCGCAATGACCGCAACGATGGAAAGTTCGAGCATCGTGCCCCCTAATCTGCTGCCGACAACGTAGCCGATAAATGCGGCGATAATCCATGACACAAGTAAACTAAGCAAAATTTTGACTTCACTTGTATGGTAGACTCTGAATAGAGAATATCTTTTCAACTTATACGGACTCCCATCATCATCCTGACCGGAAGGATGCTAGAATTAAACTGTTAATTTCCGTACCAAGCCAATGTCAAATCTTTCTTTGGCTCGCAACATTCGGTTATGAAATTCATGCTTAAAGCGTTCTTCATTAAAAGCCTCTGCGTGTTCCTTGATTGCGACAGGATTCCATTCATTGGACTCGTTATCCCGAACCGCCTGAATAAGTGAATCAGGCGTTTGCCGATCGAAAAAAAGCCCATTCGTTCCATGAGATATCGTATCCAGGGCTCCGCCTGCTTTATAAGCGATGACGGGGCGACCGGCAGCGTTTACTTCAAGCGGGGTAATACCGAAATCTTCTTCCCCGGGAAAAATAAATGCACGGCATCTCGACATCAACCTGGAAACTTCGTTATCTTCCAAACGCCCCAAAAATTGAATGTTTGGGTTGGCCATGGACTTTAAACGCCCCAAGTCGGGTCCGCCCCCGACGATGAGAAGCTTCTGCCCGTTTCGATTGAAGGCTTCCACAACCAGATCAATTCTTTTGTAAGGAACAAGGCGTGAAACAACCAAGTAAGAGTCTTCTACTTGATTGGAAATGGAGAAGCGCTCCGTATTCACCGGTGGAAAGATGACCTGCGCATCAATGCCATAACATGACTTAATCCTCTGCCTCACGACATTCGAATTAGCCACATATTCGTCTACCCGGTCGGCCGTTTTCATATCCCAATTTTTCAGATATTTAACATAATATCTTAAGGTTTTCTTTACAAGCGGTGAATAAGTTTCCCTTGCTATATAGGATTCAAAATCCCATGCAAACCGCATTGGAGTATGACAATAGCAGAAATGAAACGTTGAAGGGGGAACTTTGATTCCTTTTACAAAAGCGAAGCTCGATGAAATAACGACGTCGAACTCGCTCAATTCAAGCTGCTGTAAAGCGATGGGATATAAGGGAAGCAGCTTCTTAAAGTTCGTCTCGATCCCCGGTATTCGCTGCAGCCACGTCGTTCGAATGTCCGCGTCCTTCAACTCCTCCATCATTTTGCCCGGGTTACTTGCCAGCGTATAAATAGGAGCTTCCGGGTACATTTGATGCAGAACGGCAAGAACTCTTTCCGCCCCTCCCATTTGCGTTAATAAATCATGAACCAGAGCGATTTTCAAACTGAAAGCCTCCTTAAATTTTAAGTCTTCCGCTTATCACCTGGGGATAAAAAGAGGTGATCGTCTCCACTGTTTGCTCGATAAGGAATAGCTCTTGGACCCTTTTCATGGCCAATTCTCCCATTTCTTTTCGCGCATCAGGGTGGTCTATCATCCACTGAATAGCCATAACCAACGGAACTGATTCTCCCGGAGGAATAAGGAGCCCTGTCTGCTCGTGAACAACAATTTCCTTTGGACCGCCTGCATCGGATGCGATGACGGGAAGCCCGACGGCCATCCCTTCCACAATCACCTGACCGAAAGGCTCGGGAACGATAGACGTATGAACGAGAAGATCGGCCTGACTCATCAAATCCGTAATATTATTAACATGACCTAACATTGTGACGTTGGTTAATTTATACTTTTCTATGTAGTTCAGCAGCTCATTTTTATATTGTTCATCCGCATTGAATAACGCATCACCAGCAATCCAAAATTGAACGTTTAGATCAGAGAACGATCTCGCAGCCTCAAGCAGCACATGCTGTCCTTTCCAGTCTGCAATCCGGCCTACCAGCAATACGGTAAAATCATATTCGTCCTTGATCGCTCTCTGGCTTTGTCTGCCGATTTTTCCAAAGTACGAAGGGTAGGCAACCGTCTTCATCTTCCTCCGAGATTCTTGTAAATTCAACGTATCCATCGTTGCTTTGGAATTCGCGATGACTCCGTCCGGCAAATGCTTCACAAGTAATCTCATAATAAAAGCGACGATCTTACGTATGTAAGGAGCTTCAATGATGTCGTGGATATGCCAAATGAGTGGAATTCCCGCCCATTTTGCCGCGACTGCTCCATAAATGGCCGACTTCAAAGAATTCGTATGAACGCAAACCACTTTCTCTTCCCGCAACAGGCGTCCTACTTCTTTACCGTATCTATACATTTTGATGGCAGACGTTATGACTTGAGGACTCAGGTTATTACGATTGCGGTTGCGCACCGCCTCGTCTAAATACAAGATGCAGACCTTATGTCCCCTTTCACGCAAACGATCCGCCAAAGGACCTTCCTCAGCCAAAACGACCAAAGGCTCAACCGTTTGATCCATATTTGTTATCAAGTTATAGAGTGCCACTTCTCCCCCGCTCCATCGGGCGGTATGGTCTAAATAAGCCACTCGATACATATCTTCGGTAACCTCCTTTCTACAGTCCGTATGAATTATTGTGCCTTCTGCTTGACAACGTTGGGATAAAATTCGCTAATGCGTTTGACCGTCGAATCGATCAGGAAATTTTCACGAACCCGCGAAATCGCCTTTTCCCCCATACGCGCCCTCTCCTCGGGATGGTCAATCATCCATTGTATGGCATCCCGTAAAATTTCAGCATCGCCTGGGGGAATTAGTAGTCCGGTCACATCACGCAGCACGATCTCCCGCGGACCTCCCAAGTCGGAAGCAATGACGGGTAAGCCGCTCGCCATGCCTTCGACAATCACTTGACCGAAAGGCTCCGGCATGATCGACGTGTGAACCAATAGATCCGCTTTCTGCAATAAAGCCGGAATATGGTCCACATGACCCAGCATCGAAACATTCGTTAAATCGTTATCTTTAATTTGTTTATCCAAGCGTAGCTTGTATTCGTCATTACCAAAGATGGCGTCACCTGCTATCCAAAATTGTATTTCTGAATTATTTTTGAATCGTGCCGCCGCCTCCAGAAGAATGTGTTGTCCTTTCCATTCGTCAAGCCTGCCGACTAACAAAACGATGAACTGCTTTTTATTCCATTCCGCATCCGTGCCTTTTGCGATGGGCCCGTTATACGAGGAATAAGCTACCAAGGTATGAATATCTCGGTAGCTGGAAAGATGTAAAGAGGCCATTGTAGAATTCGAGTTGGCAATGATTCCGTTCGGAAGCAGTCTAGCCATCAATCGGATAAACTTGGCTATCGTCGGTCTCAAATACGGCGCAGCGATATTATCACGAATATGCCAAACTAGAGGGAGATTGGCACTTTTTGCGGCAATTGCTCCATATATTGCAGATTTTAATGAATTGGTATGTATACAAGCGACATTTTCTTTTCGTAATAATTTCCCGAGCTTCAACCCATACTGAAAAAATTCAAAAATGGAAAAGAACATTTGGAAATCAATTTTATTACGATTACGGTTTCGAGTCTTCTCTCTTAATTTATGGATTCGTACGTCCACTCCCTTTTCCAGCAACTTGTCCGCGAGTAATCCTTCTTCCGCCAGGATGACTAACGGCTCAATTTCCTGGTCCAGATTTGTGAGCAAATTATATAACGCAATCTCCCCCCCGCTCCATCTAGCGGTATGATCTAAATAGGCAACTCGTAGCATGATTTACTCCATCCTTTCCCTGCTCCTGACTCCTCAATCCTATCAAGACACTTATTTCGTATTTCCTTCTCTAATTCGAATTTGGCGAAACAACCAATTCAAATCGTCTCTGGTTATTAGTAAACTCGGGATATTCGTCTTCAGCACCCATTTATATTGGCTAATTACAAACAAGAAACGGACACAAGTTGCCGCTAACAGTGAAATTCCCGTAAACAACAAACCGTATTTAGGGACTAGAAGAACCATAAGCAGGACACTAATGAAAAGACCAATCACTTGTTGGATGGATGAAATTTCCGGTTTTCCGACGGACATGAACGCTTGCGACAAAATCAAGGTTCCCCCGCTGATTACAACTTCAAATAGTAGAATACGAAAAACCGCGATTGCCGGCTGATACTGATGTCCGTACAGTAAGCTTAGAACAAATGGACCGATGAACATGAAAACGACGGCCACCGTGCATGTAATAAATGAACTAATCCGGAACACTTTCTTCACCAGGATGATCGCCTGTTCTGTATCTAGTTCCGATGCTTTTGGGAAAAGTACCATCACAAGAGAAGCATGTATGATATTAACGACCCTGGATAAACTCAAAGCAACCAAGTAAAGGCCTAGACTTGCTGGGTTTAATAACAAAATAACAATCACCTGATCCATGTAAATATACATCGTGCCCATGACGTCAACGCCTGCTGAGCGAATTCCGTAGTGCAAAATGGACTTCAATGAAAAGGTTAGTTTCTTTATCTCCGGAAGATAGGACCGAACCATACGCAACGTAAGAAGGATGGTGATCGGAACAGTCGGCAGCGCATAGGCGAAAGCACCTGTAAAAGGGTCTAATTTATGGAAATTCAAAAGCAAAATCAGCACTACCAACGTTCCTAAGTGAGGGAGTAATCTTAAACTATTAAAAAGCTTGAATTCCTCACGCGCTTGTAAGGTTGCATTATTCGTATATTCAATCAACAGCACGGGTACCGTCAGCATGAGCCATTGGGAAACGAGCACCATTTCACTTGAATAACTGTTCAGAATACTTGGCAGGAGCAGTGCGCCCGTCCCCGCCCCGACTAGGCCGACTCCCAAACAAACCATTTTGGCCGTTATGTAAAGCGAAGCGGTCTCTTGCGGATGCTTCTTCAGATTGTATAGAAGTGCGGAGGGCATACCAAGCATCAATAAGTTTGCAAAGATAGTAGGCCACAGCAACATGGCCGACGACTCACCTTTCCCCTCAGGGCCTAGATATCTCGCTGTTATTATCCCAGTGATTAAGTTAAGCAGAAAGATGAGCATCGTGACCGTTACAGTCCGTATTGAATTGGCCGTACTGTCTCTCCTTGTAAGAATGCCCTTTAGGAATGAAAGAGCACTTTGAAAGTCTAAGCCTCTACGTAACAAGGAAATGAGTGGATTCATTTTGTCTCCTCACTTAACACGTATACTGTTTTTAGGTTCCATGCCCAAGGCGACAAAAAACCAAATGATATAACCACCTACACCTGCAAAACGGTTCTCGAACATCAAATAACAAATACCGCTAATCATTGCGCACAGCGCCAATCTTATATAAGTTCGATCTGTATCAGAATGTTTTGTAATCGTCGAAGCCAGATATTTCATAAAACCGTACAGTGCACCCAAGATGGCAATTCCCCCAAAGAAACCGAAGGTTAAAAGTATTGCAAAAAATCCGTTATCAAAATTTCCGTACTGTCCCAGTTGACCGCCATTCTCAAGTTTAGTGCCTGTTCCTACACTTCCCAGACCTGAACCGAAAGGATTTCCCAGCAATTCCGGAATCATACTTGCAGTAAATTGAAGACGATCGTTATACGAATAATCGTCCCCTAAGTTACTCAGCGTCTCCAACCGTTCGATTAAATACTCGCCACCTGGAATAACCGGCAGCGATATGATACCCAAACCTGCTACTACCATTATAAGCAAAATACCTTGAATGCCCTTTTTAATACTGCTAAGAGCGAAATACAGGACAATACCAATAAGCATTGTTACCCAGGCTGCTCTGACAAGTGTGGTGATCAAACCGAAAGTGACAATAAGCACGCCGCTCCAACCGAGGACTCCTCTCCATTTCTTATCTACTAGCATGGCAATTAATGCTGCTGAAATAAACATGGCAGCCGGGCCTGGGGAATTTAAAGAAGAAAACACCCGAATTTGGTAGGGCTCTGGCAGTCCGTTAGAAAACATGTCTACTTCATTCATCCAGAATGTGTCCCAGGGAGGAGCAAAAAAGAACTGTACGGCACCATATATGGATACTAAAACGGCTATTCCTACAAAAGAAACAATCCATAATTTACGCTCTGCTTGTGTAAATGAACGAACGATACAATAAATAAGCAATAAAAATGGAACTAAATAGTTAGCAAAATCAAACAAACTCGCTGTTCCGTTTTTAACGATACCGACAATAAGCCCGTAACCCAGTGCGACTAGAAACCAACATAATGGTTTTTTTATTGTAAGAGGGAACCGCCATTTTATTCTTAGTAAGGGTAAGATGACGAATAGCGTCGTCAGCAGTGGAACTACGCTAAACAATGACACGGATTGGTACTCTTCATGATACCACTCGAATACTCTACGGATCTCCGGCGTTACCGCCCAAACGAATGTAATGTAAGGGAGCAGCCACTTCGAATCCGTCTCGGCAAGCAGAATGGCCGGAAAAATCAGTAATACGATAAAGGTCAATTGGATAGCCAATACATTATCCACCATAGAACAAAAGAGGCCGATACCTATGGAGCCCATAAGCATCAGCCACAACATAAACGGAGTTTGTAATAAATTGAACGTTCTTAATACCGTTTTCATAGTCTTCCTTTGTACTTTTATAATTTATTTTTCGAAATCAATAAAGACAAAACCGACTAAATTACCTTTTATGTCATCTAAGTTTTGTTTAAATGTTACGACTTCCTCTTGCTTCACCGTACGTTTTTTCACAGCCAACACGACTCCATCACAATGAACCGCCAACAGGAAGCTATCCGCAGTTTTATTGGCCGCCGACGAATCGACGAAAATCATATCGTATTCCGTCGAAAACTGATCCAAAGCAAGTTTTAAGTAATTCGAAGCTAACAGTTCCGTAGCATGAAGCCCTGTCTCTGCACCGGCCGGAAGCAGACTTAATCCGTCTACATACGTGGTAATCGGCACATTTCCTGGATGCTTCTTCCCGGATAAAAGGTCGGAAAGACCCATATGGTTTTCCATATGAAAAAATTTATGCAGCATCGGGGCCCGCAAATTGGCATCAATTAACAACACCCGTTTTCCAGCCTGTGCATAAGATATGGCTAGATTGGCTGCCAACACGGATTTGCCTTCTTGTGATTTGATGGAGGTGATCAGAAAGCTTTTCATGTTCTCCGATTTGTATGAATAGTTCAGTTTGGTTCGGAGCGACTTAAAATCCTCAGAAGCTTGAGCGCTCGGATTAATTAATGTAATCAACGATGCGTTAGCTGAGCTTGGCATAAGTTGCGTCCCCCACTTTCCGATCTACCGACTTCATATCATGCTTTTTTGTTTCTTTCTTCGTAATTTTCGATATGGTGCCCAAGGATGGCACCCCCAGTATGTTGTCCAGTGTCGACGTATTGCGAATGGTTTGATCCAATGTTTCTTTGCCGATAACAAAACCGACAGAAATCAACAGAGAAACTACGAAAGCCAACAGAATATTTATGATTTGTTTGGAGGCTACTTTAGGAGTTTGGCTGTTCAATACATCATCCGGTAAAACCAAAATGTTGTAAATTTGCATCATGGATGCGACTTGTTCTTGAAATACTTTGGAGATCGCGTTGACTACCTTCGTACCGTATTCATAAGATTCCATCGTCACTGAGATCGTAAGAAGCTGAGAGTCCTTGGAGGAGACAACCTTAAGGCTTTTTTCAAGTTGATCGATGGATAAATTCAATTCCGGATACTCTGCAATCGTTCTGTTTAGTACGGTAGGTGATTTGACGAGTTCCTTGAATGTATTGATCAGGAGAATATTGGTGTTTACCGCTCCTAAATCGAGTTTATCAGAGCTGTTAACGATAATTCTTACCGACGACTCATACTTAGTGGGCACCAGGTTATAGCTTACCCACGCAGAGGTAGCACTCGCAATAATTACAAAGGAGAGTATCCATAATAAATTTTTGCGAATTGCTTGCAAATACTGTATGAAATCCATTTCAAACCTCCGTAATAAATCTTAATTAGACGACATTCGACAATGT
The DNA here is from genome assembly GCF_006519665.1 of Paenibacillus sp. tmac-D7. Classification (NCBI taxonomy): domain Bacteria; kingdom Bacillati; phylum Bacillota; class Bacilli; order Caryophanales; family Paenibacillaceae; genus Paenibacillus; species Paenibacillus sp. tmac-D7. Next base: position 81,297 of record NZ_VIDW01000014.1, read on the forward strand.
TCGTAATTCCCGATACTCAATGCCGACGCCTAATCCCTCATAATGAAACCCTTTGTCACGAATAAATTGCGAAGAAAGGAAGTTCCGCGTATCAAGCACATATTTGAAATTCATCATACTCCCCATTTCATTCCAATCTAAGTGGACGTATTCCTCCCAATGCGTGAGAAGAATAACGGCGTCCGCATTCAACGCCACCTGCTCTGCCTGATCGCAGTATGCAATGGGGAGATTGGGGTTAATGTGTTCGAACATTTCCATTCCCTGGGGATCGTGAACTTGAATGTTAGCCCCTTGCCCCAACATCATTTGTATGATTATAGATGCTTGAGTATTACGGGTATCATCGGTATTGGGTTTAAAGGTTAGCCCTAAAAAGCCGATCCGTTTACCGAATAACGTCCCTAGTTTACGTTTCGTTTTCTCGACAATGTAGGCATGCATTTCTAAATTCGACTCGACAGCGGCCTTAACGACATTAAGCTCACGTCCATGCTTACGGCTGGCAGCCAAAAACTCTGCAGTATCCTTAGGGAAGCAACTGCCGCTCCATCCACTTGACACTTGCAAGAACTTGTTGCCAATCCTCGAATCCAGTCCCATTCCTTTGGCGACATCCAACGCATTGGACTGCAAAGCTTCACATAATCTTGCGACTTCATTGATATAGCTGATCTTAACAGCTAAAAATGCATTGGATGCATACTTAATCATTTCTGCACTTCTTGTATCTGTTTCAAAATAAACCGGCAGCTCATCCTTCGGTTGAACAGCAAGCCCAATTTCTTGCAGAACTTCAATCGGTTTTTGCAGATCCATCAGTTGACTATAAAGTTCTTTCATCACACTTCTTGCTTGATTGTCCATAGTCCCGATTACGATGCGATCCGGGAGAAACACATCCTCGACTGCGTAGCCTTCGCGAAGGAACTCAGGATTGCTGATAACAGAAAAATGTTCGTTATTTGTTAAGTTGGAATATTGTGAGATCAATGCAGTTACATGCTCAGCCGTCCCAACAGGAACAGTCGATTTATTGACAATAACGGTATACCGGTTTCGATCTAAATGCTCCGCAATGTTTCTCGCTGCCAATTCGATGTATTTCAAATCGGCGCTTCCATCTTCCTTGGAAGGGGTACCTACACCAATAAACACGACGTCCGCATCCGTCACTACCTCATATTGATTCGTTGCCGCTAGCGTTCTTCCGCTGAACTTCCTAATCAACGCCTCAAGACCGGGTTCAAAAATAGGACTGGTTCCTTCATTTATCGCATTCACTTTATTTGTATCAATGTCGATAACCGTCGTATGATGTCCTAATGCGGCGAACGCCGCTCCCGTTACACTGCCTACATAACCAGCGCCGATGCAAACTACCTTCATAGTTACCTCCAATTACACGATTTTTTGACTTAATTCGGCTTTTAACTTGTTTCTGTACATCTCGATTGTCCTGATTAACCCTTCCTCCAATTCGACCAACGGTTCCCAAGCCAAAATTGTTTTCGCTTTATCAATATTGGGTCTGCGCACCTTAGGATCATCTATTGGAAGCGGATGGAACGTAATATTGCTCGGAGAATTAGCTAGACGTTTTACGATCTGGGCAACCTCAATGATGGTGTATTCTTTTGGGTTGCCAATATTAATGATTTCACCATTAGCTTGATCGCACTCCATCATCTTCTGCAAGCCTCGAATGTTGTCGTCAACAAAACAAAAAGAACGTGTTTGTGTTCCGTCCCCATAAACAGTCAGGTCTTCTCCTCGGATCGCCTGGGAGACAAAGTTTGAAATTACCCGACCATCGTCATTGCGCAAACCTGCCGAATACGTATTAAAAATTCTTGCCACTTTTACCTGTACAGCGTATCTCGTATAATATTCGTAACAATAAACTTCCCCTAAACGTTTTGCTTCATCGTAGCATGCTCGCGGACCCCAGGTATTTACGTTTCCTCTGTATTGCTCTGTTTGTGGGTGCACTTCCGGATCACCGTATGCTTCGCTAGTGCTCGTATATAATAGTTTAGCTCCGTGAACCTTAGCTAACTCTAGCATATTTTGCGTCCCCAGCGTATTCGCTTCAATGGTCGAGAAAGGATTCATTTGATAGAATTTGGGCGATGCCGGAGATGCCAAGTGATAGATCTCGTCAATGTGTCCAAAATGATCTAAATGGTCAACCCTCAGCTTGGAGACGTCGAGCGAACGGAATTCGAAACGAGGATGATTGAGTTCTTCTTGCAGATTGGCGATCAATCCGGAAGACAACGAATCGATTCCAAACACTTGGTGCTGCTGAGAAAGCAATTGACGAGTCAAATGGGATCCCAGAAAACCAGCGGCTCCGGTTACGACAATTTTTTTCATATAAAATTCTCCTATCTCTAATAAGTGTTGCTCTTAATCATCACTCGAAGGGTCCTGATTATAATCTTTAGATCTAACCAGATGGAAACACTCCGTACATAAATCAAATCATGATGAAGATTTTCATAAATAGGTTTTTTTCGATCTTGGCTAATTTGCCAAAGCCCCGTAATACCAGGCTTCACCAAAAAACGGCTATGCTGCTTATCGGGATAATAACGTTCTACAAATGATTGTTGTTCGGGACGCGGACCGATGAAGCTCATGTCACCTTTAATGATGTTGAATAATTGAGGCAATTCATCCAAACTTGTTTTACGTATAAATCGGCCCACTTTTGTAACTCGGGGATCTGTGCAGGTTTCCGGAGATCTCCCTTCCTTCGGGGAGTGGACTAGCATGGAGCGAAACTTATAAATGACAAACGGCTTTCCATTCTTACCAATTCGCCATTGTCGAAACACGATGGGTCCCTCAGACTCAACCTTGATCAAGACGGCTACCAAAAACATGACAGGGAGCGTAATGAGAATAAGAACAAAACTGCCTATAAGATCCGTTGAAGCTTTTACGTAATTCAAATAAAATTCCGAACCAACTTCTCTCTGCTCCTCAACCGTTCTATGCCTCGTAACGGACTCCATTTCCTGCGTCCTCCATTAAACGACAACTTTCCCAGAGCGTATATACCTACCAACTTCCTGCAAATAGGCACTGAATTCTTCTGAAAGCTCCTTATTTTGCAGGGCGTACTCCACCGTTGCTTTCAAAAATCCAAGCTTACTTCCGACATCGTACATGGTTCCTTCATATATGTAGCTGTGCATCAATTGCTGATTCGCAAGCACGTTCAAAGCGTCTGTCAACTGAATCTCTCCACCGACGCCCGGCGCAGTTTGTTCTAGAATGGGGAAAATCTCTGGGGTTAAAATGTAACGGCCTGAGATTGCCAAATTGGATGGGGGGTCTTGCTTCGGTTTTTCGACCAGATTCTTAACCAAATGAAGCCGGTCTCCGACCCGTTGGCCGTCGATTATACCGTAATTTTGCACTTCCGTCCAAGCAACCGGTTCTACGGCAATGACCGAATGACCCGTTTCCTCGAAAACTTGAAGCATTTGTTTTAAACACGGCACTTTGTGCTCAATAATCATATCTCCCAGCAATACCGCAAAAGGCTCGTTTCCAATAAACTTTCTAGCACTCCAAATCGCATGTCCCAAACCTAAAGCCTCTTTTTGTCTAACGTAATGGATGTCAACCATATTTGTAATTTCTTTAACCATATGGAGGAGCTCTGTTTTTCGCTTTTCCTCAAGCGACACTTCCAACTCGATGCTTTTATCAAAATGATCCTCGATCGATTTTTTGTTTCTACCCGTTACGATAATAATGTCCTCGATCCCGGATCGGATAGCTTCTTCCACAATGTATTGAATGGTCGGTTTATCAACGATCGGGAGCATCTCTTTCGGCATAGCTTTCGTTGCTGGCAAAAAACGGGTGCCTAAGCCTGCTGCTGGTATAATTGCTTTTCGAACTTTTCTCATAAGAGACCACTCCATATGTTTTTTATTTAAAATGCAGAGGCATCTAACCTCCCCTCACATCACACCCTTGACGATGTACGTCTAAGGTTTGGTTAACCCACAGCATGACCGAGTGCCTCTGTTGATAACGGTAAAGAGACATCACCGCAGAAACAATTAATTTCTGAAAATAATGATACGTATTGTAACATTTATGACTCTAATTTATAATACATTTTGTATCAAGTCAATTGTTATTTTCAAAATTTACATTTTTTTAGGAGTGATAAAACGATGTCTTACTACACTAGAATTGCTGCATTACGGGACAAACGAGGATTAACGCAAGAAGAATTGGCCGATCTGCTCGGAATATCGCGCGCCGCCTTGTCACATTATGAGAAAAACAGGAGAAAACCGGACTTTCATACCTTGACAAAACTATCTGATTTTTTTAATGTTACAATAGATTACTTGATTGGTAGACCTCCCCAATGGTTGGATAACAATGTAAACGACCACATCCCGATTCACTCCCTCAAAGAAGAAGATATCTTTCGAATGGTAGAATTACGATGGGAAGGACTTCTTTTGACTACAGACGAAACCAAGAAAGTGCTGAACATTGTTCAGAAAAAAAACCAATTGTAATCTTCTTTTTCCCGTGGCGGTGAACTGTTTGTGAGAAGCACCAAGAAAAGGAAGATCAAAATGATACTTACAACTGCCGGAAAAGCTCTGGTTCCCGTTATGTTACTATCAGGCTTGCTTACAAATTCTCTTTCTGAAGACTCATATCCACCCCCTGTTGGTATAAACCCAACCGTAGCGTCACTTTTAGGGGGTGGAAATTTCACCAACGGCAATCCCTATATTTCCAAAGACTTAGTCTATATGAAAACACTGAACGTACAATGGACTAGAATTAATCTTTACCCTAATTATTATTATTCGAAGGATAAGCCTGTAACTAGCCACTTGGAGAAAGCAATGGAGCAAATGTATACACATAACGTTTCTCCCATGCTCTTGTTTGAATATTACGGAAATTATGAAAAATTGGGGGTTAAAATCGGGGATTACAATAAGTGGTATGCCATCGGAAAGGAATTTGCACAAGTCTATAGACCAAATGGAACGTGGGCGAGAAGCAGATCCATACAGGATTGGGGGATTACGGTGTTCTCGGCTTTTAACGAGCCCGATGTGGAGAACTCTATCCCTCATGATAAGTATCGCGAGGCATTGAAAGGGCTGGCTGACGGTGTGCATTCCGTAGACCCGAAGTTAAAAGTCATCCCTGGTGGCTTTAGTGCCCAAAATTCTTTTGACGATTGGACTCTAAGAGGCTACGGCAGTGCAGTTTCAGATCTAATTAATGACGGGACCTTGGACGGAATCGATCTTCATACCTATTTTGATGATAAATATGCGCCTTTGGTCGGTACCCACAGCAACTCTGCCCAACACACCTTCGATCAAATCAAAAAACAATTAAACATCAAAAGAGATATTCATTTCTACTCGACGGAATTCAATGTAAAGAATAAAGCGAGTACGCCTAACACGGACGAAAAGCTCGGTAAGCAATTTTTAACGGCGATTTGGGATCATCTGGGTGTCGTCAAGAACGATGGCCATACCCCTGCTACTCAATTCGCAATGCCATGGAGTCTTCTGCTAACCGACGAGCAGGACAAGCAGTACGGAATGCGGGGAGCTAAAGAAGAAGAGCAGGCAATGTCGGTTAGATCTAAGGTACTTCAACTTGTCACTTCCTTAACTACCGACACCTCCTTCGTATCGTTGGATCCCAAGAAGAAAGGAGAATACATTCTTTCCGGACCCAGCCATAAGTTATGGGTTTGGCAAAATGTAAGAGGTTGGAGCTCCAAATGGGGGACAAGCTATCAAATCACTGGAATTCCACAGCATGCAACAGAGATTTGTATTTATAGATGGAATGGAATATGGAAGGCGTTTCCCATAGAGCCCAATACGAAAACGATAACTGTTAATGGCTTAGAGAAAGATGAAACTTACATGTTTCTGGCTCGTTGAGCCTCAATGAAGGTAGTAAGAAGACGGCACACTTTAGACCCCATCTCCTGATGATTTTTGGTCCGGCGCGCCGTCTTCTTGTTTTTTTCTATTATCTCTTATCAAGAATATACTGAATCGATTCTCCTGGTGGCAGCACGGCTTCAATCTCGATCCATGGTTCCGCTTTTAATTCATTTACTTGCTGCACCGCATCTCTATAAACATCTCCTGGCCCTATTCGTTCTCCATCAAATATCCCTTTGTCCGGCATCAAAACTTTGAAACGCAGATGAATCTCTTCGTGTTCAAAATTAACTATGCTGATCAGAATTTTATCGGAAACAGCCTTACTTCCTGGCAACGGCTGCAGCGCGGCCGTATCAACTGCTCTAATGTAAACCTTCTTCATTCGGACTTCATTCCGGTTCATAATTTCGTATGATAAGGGGCTTCCGTGTGTTGCATAAGCCAGCGCAAGCCTTCTGAATATTTTCAACCGGGATTCTTGGTCATTTCCGAAAGAATATGCTTGTGTTAAAGCTGGATCATGATTTTTGCCTTGAAAGTCGGTTTGAAACAGTTCATAATCCTTAAAAAATACAGCGTGCTGCATGAAGATGTTGGAGAAACCGATATGAGCTCGCAAATTCCGGTCAAAGACGGCTGATTGTTTCTGCTGCGCCCCATACTTGCTTGGGTCCAAGTGCTTATTGTTTGTGCCGATTTCAGTGTTCAACATGAACTTAGGAAGGCCGTTTTGTAATGATTCGAAGGTTTTTAATGTTTCAAAAAAACTGCCTCCCTCCTTCTCCAAATATGAAGTGCCGTATGCGTGACCATTCGTTAAGTCAGTCAAATTTTCCAGTTCTCTACGCTGGACGGGATCCCTTTCCCATCCGATCGGCAAGCCGTTTTTATTGCTGTAAGACCATCCTGGCGCCACAGATTGCAGATGAGGAGCATAGCGTGTTTTGTTCTCATTCATCCAACGGGCGATGGCGATATTCACATCTTTTGATCGATTGAAAATGCTTGGTTCGTTATCTACTTCATAATATTGAATATAGTCTCCATAGCGTTTCATAAACTGTTCCAGTTTACTTGCGGCCTCCGGAGCAAGAGTTCCGGCTGACGTAAGTTGAATATCGCCTGTATATAAGTACATAGCAACAGCGCCGGTGTTATACTCCTTTAGCTTTTCGTAATATTCCTGCATGGCCGAACAAGAATTTCTCACATTGCTAGAGCAGCTTGCTCTCATAATATTGCCGCTGTAAGCAATACCCATCCATTTTAATACGTAAGGCAAATGGTCTACGGCGCTTTGATCGAAATAATAACGCTCGGTTGCTACCGAACTTCCCATCTTAATATAGCGTCCGTGGATCGGTTCTTCCGCCATTCTATAGAGCGCTTCCATCTCGATATAATCCCAATCAAACCATAAAAAAGGGTCTTCTGAAGAAGAGCAATAAAGGCACCGTTCAACTTGAAGTATAATCTCGTTCTGACCCTCAATAAAAAACTCAGGCGGTATGTAAAGTTCATATAGATTGCCATAAGCATCGTAATTAGAGTCGTTCGTATCTGACAAACCGGCAATTTGAATGAGGCCGGCCATAAAACCGTTTACAAAAACCGACATTTGAGGGATAGCCGTGCTGGCCTCGATGATTGGAACAAGAAATTTTGCGCCATATTGAAGTTTGTTCGGCATTTGAAATGAAATAGATAAGTTACGATTGACAGAAGCATTTAACCCTTTAGGAAAATCGTTTATCATCGTTTCTTTCGGGTTTCCAGACGCAAGGACGATTTGGTTAGCATCATGTAAGCCGTATCGTTTGAATTCCTGAGAGGAATGGTCTTGCATACCGATTCTGAACAATATTATTCGGTTGTTATCCGTATACGGTGTGGCGACAGGCGTTAATTTACCTGAATGGTTTGTCTTTGGCACATAGTCTGAAATGGATAGTCCCAAAAATAATTGAATGAGAAGAATGAGTGCCAGTTTCCTTACCATGAATCCTCCCTTTAAAATTACAAATCGAGATTACTCGACTTAAAAGCAGTTTCATAGTTATTGTACTAGCCCATTTTAAGATACATTTTGTTATTTAAAATTATATTATGATACAATTAGTATAATTGTCAAGTTATTTTCCAACATTTTGCATTACTTGCTATAAGAAAAGCTGAAAACAAAAACCTTCATAAAAGTGCAGTTTTCATGATACAATTAGTATCGAATACTGTATGTATTAAGTAAAGTATAGGTATTTGACTCTTCTAATTACATATTTATCGATTCATTTCTATATATAATATTTATTCGGAGGAGTTTTTATGAACAATAGGTATGAACAATAGGTATGAACAATTAGATTCTTTACGAGGCCTTGCCGCATTATTTGTTGTGTTCCATCACTTGTTTCTATCCTTTAGTTCCAACCATTTTCTAGTTACATTTTTAAAACTTTCGCCTGCGCGATTATTGGTACAAGGCCATGCAGCCGTGATCATCTTCTTTCTCTTAAGCGGATTTGTGCTCGCTCTGCCTATTCTGAGAGGTAATCCCATCAATTATATGCATTATATCATCAAAAGATTTTGCCGTATTTATATCCCCTACGCTGTTGCCATATCCGCCACAATACTCATCTCCATTTATATATCCGATGGGCAACTGCAGCAATATACCGATTTTATTAACCAGTCATGGCAGGAGCCTTTTTCCTTTTCATTATGTGGGAACATCTTGTTTTGATCGGCAATCCTCACACGGTTGTTTATAATCCGGTGATTTGGACGTTAATTCATGAATTACGAATTTCCATTTATTCCCTTTCATTGTCCTGCTTGTGAAAAAACTAAACACGATTTATGTTTTAATCCTATGCGCCGCGCTTAGCTTGATCGCTGGTTTGGCCGGCATTCTGTCTACGATAACCGTTAACGGCTATCACACAAGTCTCTTCGATTCCCTGCATTACATTTCAATCTTTATGATCGGTGCGTTGGTCGCTAAGAACAAAACAGTACTTTCAACCCTGTACCAGCGATTCACGAAGATGCAAAAAATATCGTTTTTAATCATGGCTGTACTCCTTTATTCATACTCCGACGTATTAAGCAAAGATTTCTTTCACATCATCCCATTCCGTTTTTATGTTTCGGAATATGGTCTAGCGCTCGGTTCCATCCTACTCATCATAACGGCTCTAGCTTCTCGTAAAATATCCGGCTTATTAAATTTGCCGCTCCTTATATTCTTAGGAAAAATATCTTACAGCTTGTATTTGACGCATATGCTCGTAATCTTGTCCCTCCTGCACTTGTTGCACGATCGAATATCTATGCCGCTTTTACTAACGCTCTCCGGCCTGGTATCCATTCTTACTGCAATCATCTGCTGGTACTTTGTCGAACTCCCATCCATGAAGCTCGGGAAATATTTGACCAAAAGCAGAAAGAACTCTGTCCCCAGTCTTGAAGTGAGACAAGAGACATAATATGAGATCCCTTCTATCCGCTCTACTTGCCGCTCATCTTATGTCCTTGGCTTCCTGCGTCTATCATACATCGTCTGATAGTAAAGTAATCGAGAAGGTCCGAAATACAGAAATAATAAGACAACCCGCCTTTCAATACCTGCAGCAGAATGTCCTAGAGGGCCGTGAGCCTGTTATTTCCGTAATCGGAAGCAGTGTAACCGCCGGTTCAGGAGCAACCGGCAAAACCCACACATGGATCCATTTGTTAAGTGAACGTTTGAAAGCAGCCGAAGGTTTGGAGAAGCTGATCTACCTTAATCACGGTTTTCCGGGTTACTCTACGAAACAAATGTTGGCCCAAGGCAAAGTGGATGTCCTTCGTGAGGAGAACCCCTCTATCATTATTTTTGAGACTTGTTTGATCAATGACTTTGTGCAAAATATTTCAATCGAAGAAAGCAAAACAAACATTCAATCGCTTGTGCTAAACATGCAAAAAATGGCGCCGAAAGCCCGTATCATCATCACTTCCCCCAACCCGCGGAAGGAAAACCTGACAAAAAATAAAACTGGAAGTTCATATGAAGACTACGTAATAGAAACGGGAAAGTTTATTAAGCTTCATGGTTGGGAATATGTTGATATTTATAGTGAATTTACTAAACAAATAAAAGCCTCGAAAACCTCTATGGATAAGGTGATGTACGATTTTGTTCATCCGAACGATCTTGGTTATGCAATCTGGGCAAAGATTTTAGAGCAATATTTTTTATCCGATAACAAAAAAGAAGCTGCCCAAGAGTAGAAATAACTACTTTTGGTACAGCTTCTGTTTGTTAGTCTTACAGATCGAAGTACAACGAATATTCGTGCGGATGAATGCGGATGGAAACAGCTTTCGCTTCGTCACGTTTCAAGGAAACGTAGTTGTCGATGAAGTCTTTCGTGAAGACTCCGCCTTCCGTCAAGAACTCATAGTCCGCTTCGAGCGCGTTAAGCGCTTCGTCGAGCGTACCCGGTACGCTGCGGATTTCGCCTTTCTCTGCATCGGACAGCTCGTAGATGTTCTTGTCGAGCGGGCCGTAGCCGAGGGCGCGAGGATCGATTTTCTTCTTGATGCCGTCCAGACCTGCAAGCAGCATGGCTGCGAATGCGAGGTAAGGGTTAGCCGTGCTGTCCGGTGTACGGAACTCGATACGACAGCCTTTAGGCGTTACAGCGGCCACCGGAATACGAACGGCTGCCGAACGGTTGCCTTTGGAGAACACGAGGTTAACCGGCGCTTCGTAACCAGGAACCAAACGTTTGAACGAGTTCGTGCTCGGGTTCGTCAATGCGATCAAAGCCGGTGCATGGTACAAGATACCGCCGATGTAGTTCAAAGCGAGCTCGCTCAAGTTACCGTAACCGTTCTTGTCATAGAACAAAGGCTGGTCGCCGTTAAAGATCGATTGGTGAACGTGCATCCCGCTACCGTTATCGCCGAACAGCGGTTTCGGCATGAACGTAGCCACTTTGCCGTATTGGCGAGCTGTGTTTTGCACGATATATTTGTATTTCATCAAGTTATCGGCTGTTTTCGTCAACGTATCGAAACGGAAGTTGATCTCGCCTTGACCCGCAGTCGCCACTTCATGGTGATGACGCTCGATGCGAAGACCGGATTCGATCAACAGACGGCACATTTCGGAACGGATGTCTTGTTGGGAATCCGTCGGAGCAACCGGCACGTATCCGCCTTTATGGCCTACTTTAAAGCCGAGATTGCCGCCTTCTTCTTTACGGTTCGAGTTCCAGTGAGCTTCTTCGGAATCTACGAAGTAGGAAGAAGAGTTTTGTTTGCTCTCGAAACGAACTTCGTCGAAGATGAAAAATTCGGATTCCGGAGCAAAGAATGCTGCCGTACCTACGCCGGCTTTTTTCAAATATTCTTCAGCCTTCTGAGCGATGCTGCGCGGATCGCGCTCATAACGCTCGCCATCAGGCGTATGGATGTTACACATAATAACCAATGTCGGATGAGCAGTGAACGGATCGACAAAGGAGGATTCCGTATCCGGCATCATAACCATGTCGGACTCTTCGATGCCTCTGAAACCGACGATGGAAGAACCGTCGAAGGCTACGCCGTTTTGGAAAGTCTCTTCTTCAACTTCAGATGCAGGAAGGGAGATATGATGCGCTCTACCGTTAAGATCGACGAAACGGAAATCTACCCACTCGATGCCTTTTTCTTTGATGGTATTTAACACGTTTTGAACTGACATGGACTCACTTACCTCCTAAATTCCGAACATTTTGACCTGTTCGAGCGAACATTGTTCAAGTTTTCTCTTGGATATGTGGTTATTATAAAACTTCGCATCAAGAGCCGTCAATAGTTATGTAAGGTATTTTTTGTGAAGGTGTTAGGTATGCTCACACCCGGCCGGGTTTTAGTCACATTTTCGACAAAAAAATGCTTAATCTCTTGCGGCATCCGCCTGAGATCAAGCATCCTTCTGTAAAAAAACGAATATTCGGTTACGAGTTCACAGCGGCGACGGGTTCCTTGACGGTATCGAAACGTTTGCCGCACAACGGCGCCAGCTTCTCCAAATCCTGCATCAGCCGGGCGAATTGGTCCGGGAACAGCGACTGAACGCCGTCTCCCGTCATGGAGTTGTCGGGGTCCGTATGCATCTCGACGATGAGCCCGTTCGCTCCTGCGGCAACGGACGCCTTGCTCATCGGTTCGACAAGCTCGCGACGACCCGTGCCGTGACTCGGATCGGAAATCACCGGCAGATGGCTGAGCGACTGCAGCACCGGAATCGCCGCCAGATCAAGCGTGTTTCGGGTATAAGACTCGAACGTTCGGATTCCGCGCTCACAAAGCATAACGTTCGGGTTTCCGCCAGCCAGTATATATTCAGCCGCATTCAGAAACTCATCGTACGTTGCGCTGAATCCCCGCTTGAGAAGCACCGGCGTTTGAATCTGGCCGAGCTTGCGCAGCAGATCGAAGTTTTGCATATTGCGCGTGCCGACTTGCAAAATATCGGCGTACTCAGCGCAGACATCCACGTATTCCGGCGTCATCACTTCGGTGATCGTCAGCAACCCGTGCTTCCTGCCGGCTTCCGCCATCATGACGAGACCTTCGACGCCGACGCCTTGAAAGCTGTAAGGACCCGTTCTTGGTTTAAATGCACCGCCGCGCAGCACTTGTGCGCCGCTGGCCTTCACCAGCCGCGCAATCTCATCGATCTGCTCCGGCGATTCGACGGCACACGGTCCGCCCATGACGACCAGCTGATCGCCGCCGATCTCCACGCCTTTCAATTGAATGATCGTGGGATCGGGATGAAAATCGCGGCTGGCCAGCTTATAGGACTTCGAGATTTTCACAACCTGCTCGACGCCGGACAATTGACGCAGCTGCTCGGCCAGCACAGGGCCCGCATTCCCGACGATACCGATAACGGTACGGTCTACGCCGCGTGAAATGTGAGCTTTCACGTCGTGCTTCTCAATATGGTGAACGATTTCGGAAATGCGCTCTTCCGGTGTTTTATTCGAAATGATAGCGATCATGCGGAACACCCTCTCGGTCAAATTTTCGTACATAGACGCTTCGACGCTTATACGCTTTTAAGCTTTTAATCACTAAAGCGAATATACAACGGAGACCCTCTCTCCGTCAAGTCTTGATTATTTTATGATCGTTATCCGTTCCCGTTCGTTGGCAGCAGCAGTTGTTCTTTTCGTTTACGCCGCTTCTCTTTACGGTTTTGGTCGACCCATTGCAGCGTCCAGCGGATCGGAAAGTAAGCGATGATGGCAAGAATGAGACCGTTGATCACGCCTCCGACGAACAGCTTCAAATAGAACTTCAGGAATCGGTCCAGCCATTCCGGCAATCGTTCGATCCAAGCGCCGTGAATGCCGTGAGGCAGCACGAGCGCCCCCATCTGGCGATGAAAAAACATCAGCGGCAAATAAATAACTTTACCGAACATAAAGCCGAGAAGAGCGGACGCCACGCTTGCGCGAAGCAAGTATACCAGTGGAAAGATGAGCAAAAAAGCAAGCCCGCCCGTCGGAAGCGTGAACATCTCGACGAATATCCCGATCGAAAAGCCCATGGCTACCAAGGCAGGCCCGCCTTTGGCCCGGGTCAACTGCAAATATTTATATCGAAACCAGCGGCCAATGGATCGGAGTTGGAACGTTTTTTTGAGTTTCGCCATTTTACGCATTTGCTGTTGTCCATTTCCTTCCTTGTCGATTACTTTACGGCTGCTTTCGTTTTTGGCGTAGGAATTAACCGGCTCAAATTGACGGTCCGGCGAATTTCCCATGTAGCCGGATCGTTCGCCTCGTACTGCTCCAGGAAATGAATAACCTCTTTCGTAATGGGCGTCGGCGTCGATGCCCCGGACGTTACGGCTACGCGCCGCACCGGCTTCAGCCATTCCGTATTCAGTTCGGTGATGTCCGCAATACGATAGGCCTTCACGCCTGCAATCTCCTCGGACACCTGAGCCAGCCGGTTCGAGTTGTTGCTGCGCGGATCGCCGACGACAAGCACGAGATCGGCATCCTTCGCCTGTTCGGCTACCGCTTCCTGACGCACCTGCGTCGCCAGGCATATTTCATTATGAATTTCGGCATGCGGGAATTTCTCGAGCAGACGATTCATAATATGCTTGATATCCCACTGCGACATGGTCGTTTGATTCGTGATCACGATCTTCTCCGCGCTCAGCCCGAGCTCGTCGATTTCCTCCGGCTTTTCAATCAAATGCACGCGCTCCGGCGCGACGCCGATCGCTCCTTCCGGCTCGGGATGGCCTTTCTTCCCGATATAGATGATATGGTAATCTTCCGCCGCTTTCTCGCGAATCAAGTCGTGCGTCTTCGTCACGTCGGGACAAGTCGCATCCACGACAGCCAGCCCCTTCTCGCGCGCGCGGCGGCGAACCTCCGGCGAAACGCCGTGCGCCGTGAAAATGACCGTGCCTTGCTCGATCTGATCCAGGATGTCGAGGCGGTTCGATCCGTCCAGCGTCACGATGCCTTCTTTCTCGAAGAAATCCGTCACATGGGCGTTATGCACAATCATGCCCAATATATATATAGGCCTCGGCAGATTAAAGTTTTTGGCCGTTTGCATGGCCAACGCCATAGCATCCACAACCCCGTAACAATAACCGCGGGGGGATATTTTGATCACGTCCACGCTTGCACCGCCTGTCGAAAATAGTCTTTATTTTTATTATACCTCATTCCCCTCACCGATGGAATGGCTGCTCTCCCGACCGCCCTCGAGCCCCGATCCGTGGGCAACCGGAAACCAGACCACGAACGTCGTCCCTTCGCCTTTGCTCGTCGTTACTTCGATGGACCCCTGATGCTCGTCAATGATCCACTTGGCGATCGACAAGCCTAGACCGGTGCCGGTTTTTTGTCCCCGTGACACGTCCGCCCGGTAGAACCGTTCGAAGATATGCGGCACTTCCTCTTTCTCCATGCCGATTCCCGTGTCTGCGATACGAATCCCGACCTGCCCGCCGTGACGCAGCGCGTCCATCCGCACGAAGCCGTGCTCCGTGTACTTGAACGCATTCTCGATGAAAATGAAAATCAGCTGCTGCAAATAATCTTGATTGCCGTAGATGGAAATATCCTCGGCCGGCGATAAATCTCCCACGATCCATTCGGCTGAGCGCGGAAGCATCTGAGCTTTGCGCGCCACCTCTTCCAGCAGCGGCTTCACCGCCAGCTCCCGCTTCTCGATCTGGAAGCCCGCATCCGCCCGCGCGAGCGCCAGCAGGTCATTAACCAACCTGGACATCCGCTGCGCTTCGCCGGAAATATCGCGCATCGCTTCCAGACTGAGCTCCACGGCCGGCAAATTCGACGGCTCTGCCTGCATCATCTGCTTCCACATCTTCTCGAGCAGCTCGACGTTGCCGCGAATCGTCGTGACCGGCGTCCGCAGCTCGTGCGATGCGTCCGAGACGAACCGCCGCTGCGCGCTATAAGCTTCTTCCAGCTCGGCGTAAGCGCCCTGAAGCCGGCCCAGCATGCCGTTGATCGTTTCGATCAGCACGCCGATTTCGTCGCCGGGCCCCTGATACTCGATGCGCCGCTGCAGATCCGCCCCCTTCTCGATCTGATTGGTCGCCGCTATGACCTGTTCGATCGGGCGCAGCGCCTTCCTCGCGAGAAACCACCCGATCGAGGCGGCGAGCACGATCACAAGCAGCATGGACAAAGTCAGCACCAAACGCAGCAGAACGAGTACCCGCTCGGATTGCCCAACGAAGAAAGCCGCCTGCAGCATGCCGATCGGCTGGTCCTTCGGGCCGAAGAACGCGGTTGGATACACCGGCGCGTTGTAAACGAGAAAGTCGTATCCGTCGATTTTCACCTTGTCGAACACGCATTCCTGGGCAAGCACACAGTTGACTTTAGACGGCGTCACATCCGGAAATTCGATGCCCGCTTCTATTAAGTCCGATGCGCGAAATTTACGCCCGTCCTGCAAATTGACGATCTGTACCAGCAGCTTGCTGCTGCGAATCGAGTTTCGTCCCTCCAGCTCGAAATTGAAGCTGAAGCCTTGCGACGATACCGTAGGCAGCGCCCGGACCCGTTGAAGCACATAATTCGCCTCGTCCTTTAATTCCGTCTTGATGCCGCTAAACAAAATGTAGTTCATGAAAAAATAAAGCCCCAACGCCAGGATCAGCAACGTAGCCGTCAGTATCCCGGTGTACCATAACGTCAGGCGCAGACGTATCGACATGTCAGCCTTCTCCTCTTAGCACGTAGCCCGCTCCGCGCACGGTCTGTATCAGGCGCTTATGCCCGTACTCCTCCGTTTTTTGCCGAAGCAGCGCAATATATACCTCCAGCACGTTCGATTCTCCGCTGTAGTCGTATCCCCATATTTTTTCCATAATGATATCGCGGGACAAGACGCGGCGCGGATTTTGCAGGAACAGGTGGAGCAGATCGAACTCCTTCGTCGTCAGCTCGATCCGTTGGCCGCCCCGGAACACTTCGCGCGTATCGAGATCCATGAACACATCCTGATACTGCAGCTTGTTCGCCTGGGTCTCGGCTTTCTCGGACGTTTTGCGCCGCAGGAGAACGCGAACGCGAGCTAAGAGCTCCTCGAGCGCGAACGGCTTGACCAAATAATCGTCCGCTCCCAAATCGAGACCTTTTACCCGATCGGACACTTCATCCTTCGCGGTCAGCATCAGCACCGGCACATCGGAGCCGCCTTCGCGAATGCGTCTGACGACCTCCCAGCCGTCGAGCTGCGGCATCATGACATCGAGGATGACAACATCCGGCTCGTTCTCCAGTATTTGCTTCAAGCCGTCCATGCCGTGATTGGCAGTAAACACCATGTACCCTTCGAAAGCCAGGCTGCGGCGGAGCATGGACGTAATTTTTTCATCGTCGTCGATAACTAATATTTTTTCTCTCATTTCGGTATACACCTGCCTCTGCCTTTATTGTAACGGAATTTGCTTGCCGAATCTAATGGTGCCAGCTCGTCTTCACGCAAAAAAAGAAGCAGGGCTTTTCTGCATACGTTGCCCTGCTTCTTTCCCTTGCAAGCTTGCGCTTACGGCATATTATTCCGCATTGCGGTTGCCGATCGTTACTTCAATGACTTGCTTCTTGCCGTCCCGCATAATGCCCAGGCTTACTTTATCGCCAACCTTCGTTTTCTTGATCGCTTCACTGATTTCCGAAGACGTCTTCACTTTCGTGCCGTTCAATTCGACGATGACGTCGTAAGGACGAATCCCTGCGCTGAAGGCCGGGCTCTTACGCTCGACTTGCGCGACGATTGCGCCTTCGTTATTTTCAAGCTTCAGCTCGGCAATCCATTCCTTGTCGATATCCTGCATGGAAATGCCCATATACGGAGCCGGCTCTTTCGGAATTTTCACATTGTTCTTCAGGTTGTCAAGAACCGAAGAGATTGTGCTCGTCGGAATCGCAAAGCCGATGCCTTGCGCTTGTGCGCTAACCGCCGTATTGATGCCGATCACTTCACCGTTCAGGTTAAGCAGCGGGCCGCCGGAATTCCCCGGGTTAATCGACGCGTCGGTTTGCAGCAAATGCTTGTAATCGCGCGTGCCGTTCTGATCCGGGATGCTGATCGGACGCTCTTTCGCGCTCAAGACGCCAACGGTGACCGTATGATCAAAGCCGTACGGGTTGCCGATCGCCACGACCCAATCGCCTACGTTCAAATCGTCCGCGCTGCCGAGCGGCAGAACCGGGAATTCTTTGCCGTTTTCCGGCGTTATTTTCAGCGCGGCGAGGTCGAGATCGTAGCTGTTGCCGAGCAGTTCGGCTTTGAACGGCTTCTCGTGACCCTGCACGTATACCCAAATTTCGTCCGCGCCTTCGATGACGTGCTCGTTAGTCAGAATATATCCGGATTTCTCGAAGATAAAACCGGTTCCCATCCCGCCGGGCTGCAATTGTCCGGAATTGTCCTGCTGTCCGTTCGTCCCGAAGTCGTCGCCGAAAAATTGACGGAAGAACGGATCGTTGAAGAGCGAGCTGCCGCCTCTCGAAGAGCTCTTCGCCTTCACCTTCGTCTCGATCTTCACGACCGCAGGGCTCGCCTGTTCGACGATTCCCGAGATGTTGTTAGGACGGGACATATCGAGCGCGGTCGGCTTCACCCCGCCATTGTTCGAGGAGCCTGCCGACGCCGAGCCTGTCGAGCCCGAACCGTTACCGGCCATCACGCCTTGCGCGCCGGTGAACAGGTTCATGCGGTCCGAGGCAAACATCAACGAGCCGACGACCAGCACACCCGCCATGAACGAGATGAACAAGCCCCGGAAACCGCTGTTCTTCTTCGGCGGCTTGCCGAACTGCCATTGACCGGCAGACGGCTGCTCAGCGCTCTCGTTTGTATAAAAAGAACGAACCGGTTTGGGCGGCGTCACTTCGACTGGAGCGGAACCGACGCTGTCGCCGGCCATTGAATCCGAAGTCGAAGCCTTCGGTTTATAAGGACCGTAAGCGAAATAGTGCGAAGAGCGGCTTTCCGTCTCTTCCGGCAAGCTAGTTTTCGCCCCCTCGTTATCGCTTGTCGTCTGTTCGCGCCGCTCCCGCTCTTCCGGCTTGCGGAAGAAATCGTTAAACGGGTTATAATTGTTGTTATTGTTGTTGTTGTTATTGTTGTTTTGATCCATCTTCCATGCCCTCCGTTTCTCAAACTACGAGATTGATATAATGGCAACTGCTGCTGGAGGATTCGTTCCCCTTGATTCACATATTGCACGTCGAACCTTAAAGAAACCTTAAAGAAACCTAAAACGGAGTTAAAAGTATGTATACTCCCTGGGAGACGTTCACCCGAGGGATAGTCAGCCCAAAGAAGACCAGAGGGCTCAGCCTTGGTCTTCGAGCAGCCATTCGATTTCATTGGGGAAGCCAGCCGCTCTCCACTTCTTTCAGCAGCGTCTTCGCTTGGCTCACCCATTTGTCCTCCACCGGAGCGTTTTTGTCGAGCGGATCTTGAAATTGGTTAACCAACGACGTCACGAAACCGGCCTGGGCGTTCTTATCCATGCCTTCATTGTACACGTGCTTCAGCACAAACGGGGAGCCAATCTCAATAACCGCCGTCGTCGATTCATTATCGCCGTCGAGCACCCCGTGGGTCACCTGGAACGGTATGCGCAGCCACACCTTGTGCGCTTCGTCCAAATACCGATCGAAATAACCGTGGTCGTAATCCCAGTTCCCGCCGAGCGAGAACTCCTTCGTATTTAAATACTGCCGGACCTGATTGAAAGCTTCCTCGCGTCCGACCAGCGTCGACTCCAATGGAACCATGGGATCCCCTCCGCAAAAAAATTCATACCCAAACTCCTAGATAGGATGAACGTTTTCCGGTAAAAATATGCTCATCGCCCGGTTCAATCATTTTTCGGGTCCAAGCCGCGGAACAGGGTTCGTTGACGGATTATTGCGTATGTAAATTAATCTAACGCATTCCGTTGACATTGTTGTCATGAGAACCTTATAATGAGGAACGAAAACGCTTCAATGAGTAAAAAGAGGAGTGAACGTTCATGGATTTAGCCGCCATACAGAGCGGTTTGGATACGATCTGGGTCGTGCTGACCGCTGCCATGATCCTGTTGATGGAAGGCGGTTTCGCTTTGTTGGAAGCCGGGTTCGTTCGGCAAAAAAACGCCGTCAGCATCATCATGAAGGTATTCGTCGACATTGCCTTCGGGGCTCTTATTTTTTTCTTTTTCGGTTTCGGACTCATGTATGGCAAAGATTTCTACGGCTTGGTCGGAACGACCGGCTTTATCATGGGAGGAGATCTTTCCCATATTCAGCTTACGATTACGCATGATACGTACTGGTTGTTCCAATGCGCATTCGTCATCGCCGTCATCTCCATCGTCTCCGGAGCGGTGGCGGAACGGATCAATTTTCATGCGTACATCTTGTTCACCGTTGCCATGACAGGTTTTATTTACCCGATTGCCGGACACTGGGTATGGAGCGCCGGCGGCTGGCTCGGCGGCCTCGGCATGATTGACTTCGCCGGTTCGGCCACCATCCACGCTTTAGGCGGCTTTGCAGCCTTGGCCGCGGCGATCCTGATCGGACCGCGGATCGGCAAGTTTTCGGAAAGCGGCGCGGCGAACATCGTGCCGCCGTCCAACTTGCCGCTCGCTTCCGTCGGCGCCTTTATTTTATGGTTCGGCTGGTTCGGGTTCAATTCGGGCAGCACGCTCAGCGCAACCAACGGTTCGATCGGCCACATCGCCGTCACGACGATGCTTGCGGCCGCTTCCGGCGGAGCGACTTGCATTCTGTTTACGATGATCCGCTACCGTAAAGCGGACCCGCCGATGGTCATTAACGGCTCGTTAGCGGGTCTCGTCGGCATCACGGCCGGCTGCGCGTTCGTCAGCGACTTGGCGGCGATCCTGATCGGTGCGGTATGCGGGATCGCCATGGTATTCGCAACCGAATTTCTTGAATCGAGACGGATCGACGATCCGGTCGGCGCGTTCGCGGTTCACGGCGTTAGCGGCAGCCTGGGAGCGCTCGCCGTCGGACTCTTCGCCCAGCCTGAACTGACGGAAGGCATCGGCCAAGGCTACAGCGGCTTGTTATACGGCGGCGGCTTCCAATTGCTCGGCGTTCAAGCGCTCGGCTTAGTCGTCATCATCATCTGGGGCTTTTCCATGACCTGGATCGCCTTCAAGCTGATCAATAAAATGGTTCCCATCCGCGTCAGCCGCGACGAAGAACTCGTCGGCCTCGATGTCGGTATCCACGGCGTCCCGGCCTACAGCCAGGAGCACGATTTCATCGAGCTGAAACAGCTTAAAAATCGATAAGTCAACCTGAGGCTGCCGCAAGACAGCCTCGGGTTTCCCTCGCAACAAAAAAACACTTCCGTCTCGCGACAGAAGCGCTAACCCTTACGATCTATACAGGTTTCGATTGCAGTTCTTTCTCCAGCTCTTCGCTAACGTCGATCAAGTCGGTAGGCTGACTTTCGGTCAAGATGGCACGGGCTTGCTCGACCTCCAGACGCAGCGATCGAATTTGTTCCATAGGTTTCTTCACATAATGAATGTATTCGACGGCAAGATGATGATCCGGCTTTTTACCCGCAAATATACGGCGAAAAGCTGACATAGACTGATAGCTTCGTTCTTCCATTGCACGCCGTTTCTCATAACGTCCGATCGCTTGCTCGATTTCCGTGATTTGCGCCTCTCTATGAGCGATGTAAGCTTCTAAAAAAGGGTATATCTCAGCCGCTTTTCGCTTATTTACGCGCATCGAGTTCCCTGTCAGCAAAGCGTTAATCATGAAACATCACCTGTCCTAATATGTTAACATTCATAACAATAGATTTATTTTACACTAAAATACAGCCTTTGAAAACATTAAATTTAACATAAGCGAAAACAGGCAAACACTAAAAAAGAGACCTGGACGTTAAGCGTCCAAGTCTCCGTTGTTGTATGAAGTATACTTGCTTTATTTTTGGGATTCATTTGCTTTTCGGTTTTGCACGGCATTCTTCGCGTTGTTCTCAGCAGCAGCAGACCCTGCTTCAGCCCCTACTTCTTCGGAAAACTCAGCGTTGTACTTTTGGTTTTGGTTTTGAATTTTGTTGTTTTGTTTGTTGGTGGCCATCGCTATCACCTCCCTGACAACCATAGTATGGTCCGAAAGGAGGTGGGTTATGATGGAAACTTATAGCAGCAGCTCTTCCTTGAGCTGGTTCCATAGCGCTTCGGTAATTTTGCCGCCGCCTTTTTTGACGACAAATACATTCAATGTTTTCTTGCCCCATTCTTTGTACACTTGATCTTTGGTCTCGAAATACAAGTCAATTCGCTTCCCTTTAATGGCGCTGCCGGTATCGGCGACGACGCCGTAGCCGTAACCAGGAATGTACAGCACCGTACCTAACGGAAATACATGCGGATCGGCGGCAATCGTAGAAAAAGAGGTGTGATCCCGCGTCACCTTGAGCCCGGAATAGGTTACACCGTACTCGGGATGGCCCGGGTTTTTGCCGGTCGATTCTCTACCTGCGTAATAGCCCGTCGCCGTTACTTGAACGGCCGTCAGTTTCGTAAGATCCTGCCGTTGATGCGGAAACAGCTTGTAGTTTTGTTGTCGGCTTGCCGCACGGGCCTCGGCGTTATTAGCGGCCGTTACAAGCTTGCTCTCTGGCTGGGAATGGGTAACCGTCGTCGTTTTGGATGAAGCAAGAACATTCGGCGCGGAAGCCGTAATGGCTTCGACTCGCGTCGATTGTCCGCTTTCAGGTAAGACGGACGGCTGTCGCTTATTTTCAAACCATATCAATACGGACAGCATCAACGCGATGAAACAAATCCATTTTGCATGGCTTGCGGTTCTAGGTAACATAAGTTTTTTTAAAACCTCCCCTTAATATAAAAGGCTGTCCATTGCGGGGAGGTTCTATACGCTACTCTTCCAAATATCGCTAGGAGGCCGGGACTAACGTCAAAACGCAAAAAAGCCTCATCCCTAAGGATGAGGCTTGCCGGGGCTGGCTTCAGCGCCGATAGAAGTTAAACCTGTTTGGTGCGGATGTCTTCTTGGATCATCGCGATGACTTGATCCAGACTTTGCGCGCCCAAGTCCCCTTGGCCGCGTTTACGGACGGATGCTCCGCCAGCTTGCACTTCATTCTCGCCGACAACGAGCATGTAAGGAATTTTCTCAAGCTGCGCCTCGCGAATTTTATAGCCGAGCTTCTCATTGCGCAGATCGGCCTCCACACGCACGCCGGCCAATTGCAGCTTCTCTTGCACCTCTTTGGCGTAAGCGTCAAAGTTGCCGGAAACCGGCAGAACTTTCGCCTGCACCGGGCTCAGCCAAGTCGGCAATGCGCCGGCAAAGTTCTCCAGCAAGAAGGCGGTCATACGCTCCATCGTGGAGATGATGCCGCGGTGAATCACGACCGGACGATGCTTTTGACCGTCTGTACCTACATATTCGAGCTGGAAGCGTTCCGGCAGCAGGAAATCGAGCTGCGCGGTAGAGAGCGTCTCTTCCTTCTTGAGTGCGGTTTTGATCTGGACATCGAGCTTCGGTCCGTAGAAGGCCGCCTCGCCCTCGGCTTCAAAGAACGGCAACCCGAGCTCTTCCACGACTTCCCGCAGCATACGCTGGGACATTTCCCACATTTCGTCGTTCGGGAAATATTTCTCCGTATCCTTCGGATCGCGGTAGGATAAGCGGAAACGGTAATCCTTAATCCCGAAGTCTTCGTACACGTGACGAATCAGGTTGACGACGCGCGCGAACTCTTCCTTGATTTGATCCGGACGGCAGAAAATGTGCGCATCGTTAAGCGTCATGGCGCGCACCCGATGGAGCCCTGTTAAAGCGCCTGACATTTCGTAACGGTGCATCGTGCCGAGCTCGGCAATTCGGACCGGCAGATCGCGGTAGCTGCGCATTTCGGCTTTGTATACCATCATATGGTGCGGACAGTTCATCGGACGAAGCACGAGCTCCTCGTTGTCCATCACCATTTTGGGGAACATATCTTCCGAGTAGTGATCCCAGTGTCCGCTTGTCTTATATAGCTCAACGTTGGCGAGAACCGGCGTATAGACGTGCTGGTAGCCGAGGCGCTCCTCCAAATCGACGATGTAACGTTCCATCGTGCGGCGAATTTTGGAACCATGCGGCAGCCAAAGCGGCAAGCCTTGTCCGACCTCGTTGCTGAACGTAAAAATATTCAGCTCCTTGCCCAGTTTCCGGTGATCGCGCTTCTTCGCTTCTTCCAAGAGATGCAGATGCTCGTCAAGCTCAGCCTTCTTAGGGAAAGCCGTTCCGTAGATGCGCTGCAGCATTTTGTTCTTGGAGTCGCCGCGCCAGTAAGCGCCGGCCACGCTAAGCAGCTTGAACGCTTTGATACGGCCGGTCGAAGGCAAATGCGGCCCGCGGCACAAGTCAAAAAACTCGCCTTGATCGTAAATCGTAATGACGGAATCTTCCGGCAAATCGCGAATTAACTCCAGCTTCAACGGATCCTCAAGCTCGCTAAAAATGGCGATCGCTTCCTGACGACTGACGACGCGACGGCGGATCGGCAAGTTCTCCTGCACGATGCGTTCCATTTCTTTCTCGATTTTGGTCAAATCGTCCGGAGTTAAGGAAGTCTCCATATCGATATCGTAGTAAAATCCGTCTTCGATGACCGGACCGATGCCCAGCTTCACGGCTTTGTCGCCGTAAATCCGTTTGATCGCCTGGGCCATCAGGTGCGCCGTGCTGTGACGGTACACCTCGATCCCGGCCTCGCTGTCGAGCGTAACGATTTCAAGCGCCGCATCTTCTTCGATTGCCGTATTTAAATCGACCGGCTTTCCGTTCACTTTGCCGATGACCGCATTCTTTTTCAGCCCGCTGCTGATGGAAGCCGCCACTTCTTCTACCGTAATGCCGCTCTCATACTCCCGAACCGCTCCGTCCGGAAAAGTTACCTTAACTGCCATCTTGTTCATCCTCCATATCCAATAAAAATAAGCGCATTCCTCCCGAAAGGGACGAGTGCGCTTAGCTCGTGGTTCCACCCTAATTCAATCCGCTCAGACGCTTTGGGCAGCTCGGTATTGAAACCGTTCCTGCTTCGCTTTGCGGATCCTCCAGCATTCGGTAACGGGAATGACCCGGTGACATATACTGGACGCCTGACCTGACGCCGTTCCATCTCACGGCTACAAAGGGGTAAATGGACGAAATCGTTCCGAAGGGACTTTCAGCCGGGTTCCCTCTCTCTGGGCGGCGCTTCAACCATTCATGTCTTTGATCGTTGCCTTAGCCTTTATTATATTCAGCGGCGGTCGAATGGTCAAGGTTTTGGCATAACCGGCAATACCCGCACAGCTCCACCCGATTTTCGAAAATTTGCGAAATCGTCTTGATCACCTGCGTTTCCGGCTCGCGTGTGTGGATATAGATTTTCTGCGGAGATACGGTGATCAGCGTGCTGACGATCATGTCTTCGAAGTTCATATCCTTCTCCAGCAGCTCTACCGTCACGACGGTCTCCGGATCGTCCGTGTCGATCTTTTCCATCCGGTCATTCAGCAGCATGAATTCACTGCCGCCTTTATGAATCAAGTGTACGAATGGAATCTTCGCTTCCTGTATATAGACAAAATATTGCAGCAATGAAATGAATTCCTGATACTGCCGGTCCATCACATATTCATCGACCGCATATTCGACGATATCGTGCAGCTCTTGCTTATAAGCCTGCAGACGAAAGCGAATAAATCCGTCCAAATGCAGTTCGGTTTGCTCCTGAATATAATCCGCGATTTCCGAAGCGATCAACGCTTTGCGCCGCAGGAAAGGCGCCCTTTTCTCCGGATCGTTCTCGCTTCTGGAACCCAGCAACTGCTCGCAATAGCTTAGAATTTGGTCCAATTCTTGCTCTTGCTTGTAATGATATTCGTCCCGTATCAGTTTGCGAAGCAGCAGGGGCTCTTCTTCGCCAATAATGTATTCCGCCAGCGCCTGAGCCGTCTCGGCATAAACGCGTTTCCCATCCTTCTTTAACTCAAAAGCCGGGAGCCGCCCTGAGATTTCAATCGCGCTCAACCCTTGCCGCCGTTCCAAGGTCATATGGATTTTGTTTTCGTTATGTAGCAGGTCGCCGGAACGCGTCAATACGCGGCTGAGGAGATCCGCCTGCAGTTCCGTGCGCTTCGATGCAAACACCGTTAACAGCTTCATGCCATCCACTCCTTTCGGGCCGTTGCTTTCCTTTAAAGTATATGGCCCCTGAGTCTCATATATACAAATAACAAGCGTCCGTGGTATAGTAATATATGAGATTTACACAGAATTATGGAGTGAAGCCTTATGGTTTTCGATGTGGTTAATCATGTGAAATTACCGCGTTGGAACCGGAGGATCTTGAACGGTTATTGGGGAATGGCTGTATTGTCCATTGCAGCCACGGTTATCATTGCCTGGTTCGGTCGCTTTACGAATGCTATCGATTTTACAGTCGCTCGTGTCGGTCTGCATGCGCTGTGGACTTGTATCGGGCTTTTAGTCGTTGAAGCGGCATACGGCCTGTCGAAGCAATGGAGCGACTACATCATTATTTTGGGCGGCGCCCTCCTCTCCGCGAACCTGATTTCCGCTTTTCCTTTGGTCAGCCCGACGCTTACGACACTGTTTCTGCCGATATTGACTTCCGTCTTTTATTTCCAAAGGCGCAAAGTCATTTTTGCTTTTTGCGTCAGTTTATTTACATACTATGGCCTGTATGCGCTGCTGCTTCGTCAGACGACGCAGTACGGGTGGCTCGACGCTTTTGCGATGACGTTAATTTTATTGATCGGCGCTTTCGTCGGACTGGAAATTATGAGCCGCGGCACCGATTTGCTCAAAGATTTACGCTCCACTCTTGCCTCCGAACAAGACTTGCTTGTCAAAAATATAATGATGGATAAGCAGGCAAAAACCGATGCGCTTACCGGCTTATACAATCATATGTCGTTCCACGAGTATTTAGAGGTGCTGATCCGCCAAGGCGAACAAAGCGAGCTATCGTTTCAGTTGGCGCTCCTCGACATCGACCACTTCAAGAAAGTAAACGATACCTACGGGCATCGGGCAGGAGACGCCGTCTTAAGCAAGGTCGCCGGCATCTTGCAGCGCTCGGTATCTCCCAATGACTTTCCTGCGCGTTACGGCGGCGAAGAATTCGCCATCCTGTTTACAGAAACCGATGTAACGGATACCATAAGTCAATTGGAGCGAATTCGCCACCACATCGCTGCGGTTCGCCACGAAGAGCTGAACGGCAATCAAGTGACGATCAGCATCGGGCTTTACGAGTTTCGAAGAGGGTGCGCGAAGGAAGAGTTGTTCGGCAAAGCGGATACCGCTCTGTATCGGGCCAAACACAAAGGACGCAATCGCCTGGAGATTTATCAAGATGAGCCGATGACCCTAACATCGTGATGGATGCAGGGGTCTTTTTTTGATTTATATGATACATAATGTATTTTATTTGAGCATTTCTATGATTCATGATACAATTTGTTTCACGGTATAACTTCTCGTCGAAGGAGGTTCGTCATGAAGCAGTCGCAAGGCCGATTTCCGTCTCCCGCGGCACAACAATTGGTACACCTGCATAAAAACTTGTATGTCAACCGCCATGATCCCAAATATCACGAGAAGGTGATCCGCTACCTCGATCCGCATTCACCTGAAGCCCATTACCGGTTAGGGCAGCATTTTGATCAAAAAGGACTGAAATCGAAAGCGCTCTACCACTACAAACAATCGATGAAGGTCTATCCCTCCCCTTATTATTATCAAGCGTCCGGAGCCATTCGCCGTCTGGAACAGAACGCGGCAGCGGGTGCAGCTACAGCTTCGGGAACGATCGCCGGACCAACTCCGGAGCAGCGGGCGGAACGGGCCTTTCCTTTATTCCTCAAGGTTCTCGTTATGACGTTGTTCATGATCAACATCGCATTGCTGTTCATTTTTTTTGCACCGTCCGCGATATCCAAAGCCGTCACCGTGTTATCACCCTTCACCGTTGGAAAATCGGTCACCTATGAGAGCGTCGAGAAGCCGTTTCTCCTGCACTTCCCGCACGGCGAGCCGAACCGTAAAGTCGAGGATGCGCTTCATCAAAAAGCTATAAAGCTTGCTGAAGCCTACCCTAACGCGCATATTGTCATCTATGGAATCGCCTCCTCGGCAGCCGGTGCGGAGCAGAAAGCGGTGCCTCTGACGAATGATGATTGGAAGCGGCAAGCTTTCGTCGTTGCAGAGTACAATCCGGCGATCGATCAAGCGGTGAAAATCCGGTTTGTTCATCCGGAATTGACAGCGATCGGAGCGAATATTGTCCGCACAGCACTGAACGCTTATATATCGGAGCACGGCACCGCACCGCCCCGGCTTGACGATCTGCTGCAAGATTACCCCAACAATTATATGAGCTTCCTTCCCGCGGAAGGTCAATCCGGTTCGGCCTTGGTCCGAACCTTTTTTAATGGATCGGGCGGCTGGGTTTACGACCGTGAAGCGGCGGATGCGGAGCGCATGTTTTACCCGAACACGGAACCAGGAGACGAGCCGATTCCGTATACGCCCGTACAGCTGGTCGTCGAAGCCGCGCAGCATTCGCTGGAGCTGCGAACCGGCGATAGGCCGATCGCACGGTACCGCATCGGTCTCGGTTCGGACAGCACGCCTACGCCGACGGGCTCATTCACGGTTGGCAACCGCGTTATCGAGCCCGAAGGACGTTCCCCCGGCGTATACGGCGCCGCAGCGCTCAGCCTCGGCAGCATTGCCATTCACGGCACCACGGACGTATCTTCGATCGGCCGCAGCGTCTCGCTCGGATGCATCCGCCTGAGCAACGAAGAGATGGCTTCGCTTTATCCGCTGACCCCGCGCGGGGCGCAGGTTGTGATTGTGCCGGCAGAGCCTGGCGGCACAGCAAGCGCGGACGTCGCCGCGGCGGACGCTTGGGCTCCTGCGCCTGCCGTCGCAGCAGACTCTACGGCTCCTACACCAGCGCTTACAGAGGCGCTGCTGCTTGGTGCACGGTCGCAAAGCGGCCCGCTGAAGCCGGTTGAAACCGCAATAGGCATTCTTTTCCATTGGCTGGGCTGAAGGATGAAAAGATCAAAAAGCGGAACTATGATTCGCTGTTAGCTTCCTTATCAGTCTACATGCTGACAAGGAAGCCAATAAGAAATCACAGTTCCGCTATTTCTTTTGCCAGGCGCTTTATACTATACGCCAATAAGGCAGCCAATCGATTTCAGCTATTGTTTAGTTCTGCATAATAAAGTCGTTCTCGACCTTCACGGACGCATCGTCGAATGTGCGCAAAATCTCGTAACGCGTGTTGCGCTGCGCCGGGATTTTGCCAGCCTGACGGATCAGGTCCAGCGTGGAGGAGATGGTCACTTTATGCGTCGTGCCTGCGGCGGAAACGACGTTCTCCTCGATCATCGTCGAACCGAAATCGTTACAGCCGTAATGCAGCGACAGCTTGCCGACCTCCGGCCCCATCGTGACCCAGGACGACTGGAAGTTTTTGATATTATCGAGCATGATGCGGCTGATGGCCACATTCTTCAAATAAGCGTCGGCCCCGAGCTTCTCGGCTTTCAAATTCGTGTTGTCCGGCTGGAACGTCCACGAGATGAACGCAAGGAACCCTTCCGAAGGGTAGCCCGCCGCGATGCAAGCGTCTTGAGCTTCACGAACGCGCAGCAGATGCAGCGCCCGCTCTTCATTCGTCTCGCCAAAGCCGATCACCATCGTAGCCGTCGTATTCATCCCAATGCGATGCGCCGTCTTCATGACTTCCATCCAATCGGTCCAAGACCCCTTTTGACGGCTGATTTTCCGACGGGTCCGGTCGTCCAAAATTTCCGCGCCTCCGCCCGGCAGCGAATCGAGTCCGGCTTCGTGCAGCGCACGGACGACTTCTTCCAGAGATAAGCCTTCGGAAACCTCTTTCATCTTCATGATTTCTGCCGGCGAGAAGGAGTGCATCGTAATGTTCGGGAACCTTGTTTTAATCTCGCGCAGTAAATTTGTATAATAGCTGAACGGCAGATCCGGATTCGTACCGCCCTGCATCAAAATCTCGGTACCGCCTACGTCTATCGTTTCCTGGATTTTCTGGAAAATCGTTTCATCCGGAAGCACATACCCTTCCTTCGAGCCCGGAGCCCGATAAAAGGCGCAAAAACGGCAATAGACATCGCAAATATTCGTATAGTTCACATTGCGTCCGATGACGAAGGTCGTAATCGGCTCCGGATGATGCCGCAGCATGATCTGATTCGCAACGTGTCCCATTTTCTCGATTTGATCTGATTCGTATAACGTGACGCAATCTTCCGCGCTAATCCGATGGCCGGCCAGCGCTTGCTCCAATATCCGATCGACGGAACTCATCGCTCTCATCTCCTTTATGTCTTCCATCGTACCACAAAAAGCTTCCCTACGGCTATATGCCCCGCTCCGTGTTCACAGAAAAGCCGCCAACTCGCAAAGGAGCTGACGGCCCGGTCGTGCAGGCGATATGTACACGCCGCTGCTGATTGATTTTCTCTTGCTTGGGATGTTATCCGTGCAGCGGCACTCCGCTTTCGATTTCTTGCTTCGCGAGGTCGATCGCACGCGACAAGTCCGCGATCAGATCGTCCGCATGCTCGATCCCTACGGAATATCGCAGCAGCTTCTCGTCGACACCGATCCTGCGGCGAATGTCTTCGGGAATATCAGCATGCGTCTGGACGGCCGGGTACGTCATCAGCGATTCGACGCCGCCAAGGCTTTCAGCGAAAGCGATCAGCTTGATATGGCGCAAAATCGGCTCGATATAACGGGCGTCTTTCATTTTGAAAGAAAAAATGCCGGTATTGCCCGAGGATTGCTTGGCTTGAATCTCGTGGCCCGGATGCGAAGGCAGCGCCGGGTAGTACACTGCTTCGACGTCCGGATGAGCTTGCAAATACTCGGCGATCTTCGTCGCGTTGGCTTGGTGACGCTCCATCCGGATCGCGAGCGTTTTCATGCCGCGCATCAGCAGCCAGCTGTCCTGCGCCCCCAGCACGGCGCCCATGGAGTTGTGCAGGAACGCCATTTGCTCGGAAAGCTCCTTGCCTTTCGTGACGATCAGACCGGCGAGCACATCGTTATGACCGCCTAAATATTTGGTGGCGCTATGAATGACGATGTCCGCTCCCAGCTCGATCGGCCGCTGGAAGAACGGAGTCAGCAGCGTATTGTCGACGATGGACAGGATGCCTTTCTTTCTCGCCCATCCACACACTTTCTCGAGGTCTGTGATCATCATCAGCGGGTTTGTCGGCGTTTCGATCAAAATCGCCTTCGTATTCGGCTTCGCATGCGATTCCAAGGCATCCATGTCGTTCGTATCGACGTATGTAGCGCTCACGCCGAATCGGGACATGATCTTCTCCAGCAAACGGTAGGTGCCTCCGTACAGATCGAGCGAGACGATCAAGTGATCGCCTTGTCCGAACAACGCGAAGATCGTTTGCAGAGCGGCCATCCCCGAGCTGCAGGCGAAACCGGCGTCCCCGGATTCCAGCTCGGCAATCGCTTCCTCCAACACTTTACGCGTCGGGCTTTTCGTACGGGCGTAGTCGAAGCCCGTGCTTTGCCCGAGCTTCGGATGGCGGAACGCCGTCGCTTGGTAGATCGGGAAGCTGACCGCTCCCGTTACCGGCTCTTCCTGGGATCCGATTTGCGCCAAGCGGCTTTCAATTCTCAATTCTTTGTTGTCATTGGAACTCATATGACATAATCCCCCTTGTACAAATCGTACGGCGTTTCCTGGTATACGTAGTAGTTTAACCAATTCGAGAACAGCAGGTTCGCATGCGCGCGCCATGTATTACGCGGCTGTTTGGTCGGATCGTCTCCGGGGTAGTAATGCTTCGGGATGGCGATATCCATGCCTTTGTTCACATCGCGGTCGTACTCAAGCTTCAGCGTACAAGCATCATATTCCGAATGACCGGTTACGAAAATGTGCTTGCCGTCTTGCGTTGCCACGATATACACGCCGGCCTCTTCGGACTCCGATAAAATTTCAAGCTGCGGCACCCGTTCGATGTCTTCGCGGCGCACTTCCGTGTGGCGCGATTGCGGCGCCCAAAATTCCTCGTCGAAGCCGCGAAGCAGCTTCACGTTCGGCTTGGAGACCGTGTGCGGGAACACGCCGAATATTTTTTCCGGAAGCCCGTATTTGGGCACGCCGTAATGGTAATACAGTCCGGCTTGGGCGGCCCAACATATATGAAGCGTCGAGGTGACGTGAGTTTTGCTCCATGCCATAATTTCTTTCAATTCATCCCAATAATTCACATCTTCGAATTCCATCGTTTCAACGGGTGCGCCGGTAATGATCATGCCGTCCATCCGTTCGTTCTTCACATCGTCAAACGTTTTATAGAACTGCTCCAAATGTTCGGCCGACGTGTTCTTGGACGTATGCGTCTTCGGATGCAGCAGAACGAATTCGACCTGCAGCGGCGTATTGCCGATCAGCCGGAGCAGCTGGGTTTCGGTCGTTTCTTTGGTAGGCATTAAGTTTAATATGGCGATCCGCAGCGGCCGAATGTCCTGGTGAAAAGCCACCGTTTCATCCATAACGAAGATGTTCTCTTGAATGAGCACTTCTTTGGCCGGCAAATGATCCGGAATTTTGAGAGGCATCGAATTCACTCCTTTTCATCGTTGGATTCCAAGTTTCTCGCACCCCGCGCCGCCGAAGTTTTCCGGACAACAGGAAAAAGCCTTCTTCGCGCGCACGAGAAAGGCCTTTGTATAAGTACATCGTCCTCTCTCATCTCTCAGAAATTATGCGCAACTTAAGCACACAACCTTCCGCAAGATTTAGCACCGTGCATGTCTTCGCCGAAGCAAATTCATGTCGGTTGCCGGGTATCATCGGGCTAGTCCCTCCACCTGCTCTTGATAAGAGTGTGAAACCGAATCTATTCAGTTCGTTTTGGATATTATTAATGTAATCGAAAATGTCCGAAGCGTCAAGCGGTACCTTAGGCGTCAAAACCAAAAAACGCTGCGCCCACACCATGTGAAGGTTCATTACATAAGCTATCCCAGGCGGAGTTTTTCTATAACAAAATGATTGTATTCTCAATTATGTAGGGGTATACTAGACAAGTATTCGACAAACTCATGCCAAAAAAGGGGTGTAGCAACCGAATGGACGGAGACCCGAGGAGTAGATCCCCGCGTTTAACACAATTGAATACTTCGTTTGGAACCCGGCCGTCTGTACCCGTTCGTTATCATAGCTCAACCCCCGTGTGACGCGTTACGTGCGGCGTCATCGTGAGTCATGCTGCTTGAACCGCAGCGGCCGCGTGTTCCTCTCGATCAACACAAAGGGGTGGAACCGATGAAGGCACGCTTAGTTCAGGACGGCGTTTTTACTATTGTAGACGATATTACCCAGACCGTTGTACCGCCTCAGCACGGATTTTATTGGATCGATGCTGAGCCTGAGGATTTGGAATTACTTCAGCCCTTATTCCATTTACATGAATTGGCCGTAGAGGATGTACTGACCGAGGAAGAACAGCGGCCGAAGATCGAGCTGTACGATACGCATTATTTTATCGTGGTTAACAGCATTCGGTTCGATGACGAAGAAATTTTCCTGCGCGCCCTTAACATCTTCTTGAGTAAACATTATATTATTACAATTACTCGGCAAAAAATTAATGAAATCCGCGCCTTAAAGCCCGTATTGTGGGAAGAGGAAGTCACGGCGCCGGACCAATTCTTATACCATCTAATCGACTTGATCGTTGATAATTATACGAATGTCGGGGACCGGATCGAAGCGAAGATCGAGAAGCTGGAAGAAGACATTCTGATGCATACGAAGAAATCGCATTTGAACGAAATTATCGGGCTGCGTAGCGAAATTTTGTGGTTGAAGAAGGTGCTCGTTCCGCAAAAGGAAGTTTTGAACACCCTCAATAAAAAAGACTTGAAGCTGATCAGCGAGCCGCTGCGCAAATATTTCGGCGACATCTACGAGAACGCC
Source organism: Paenibacillus sp. tmac-D7 (assembly GCF_006519665.1). Taxonomy (NCBI): domain Bacteria; kingdom Bacillati; phylum Bacillota; class Bacilli; order Caryophanales; family Paenibacillaceae; genus Paenibacillus; species Paenibacillus sp. tmac-D7. Next base: position 114,935 of record NZ_VIDW01000014.1, read on the forward strand.
GTCAAAATTTCGGAGACGTTCGATACGTTCCGGGAATTGATGGGAAACTTGCGAGAGGCTTATCAATCGAGCATCGCCAGCAGGGCCAATGAGATCATGCGCGTGTTTACGGCGATAACGACGATCTTCATGCCGCTGACGTTTATCACCGGCATTTATGGAATGAATTTTGAGAAACTGCCGGGACTGCATTCCGAAATGGGCGGTTTCATTACCATTCTATTGATGGTCGTTGTCGGATTATCCATGTTCTTCCTTTTCCGCAAAAAAGACTGGCTCTAAGAGAGCCCAGTCTTTTTTGTTTTCCAACCGGGTTCTCGTTGTGTTTCAACTCCCCCCCGATAATGTTTTAACTTGCCTCCCCTTGCTTGGGCCTTTCCGTGCGCCGGAATTTCAGCCTAAGCAGGCGAAGCCACTCGTAGATGCGCTCCGCCTCTTTAGCCGAGAGGCTGTCCTGCGCATAAACCTTCTGCAGAATGGGCTTCAAATAACGATCGCCCTGCTGCTCGAACGCCTGCCAAGCGAGCTCCCGTTCCACAGCCGGAACCTGCTCCAGCACCTGCTCAATATACGGCGCCAGATCGTATCCGTCCCGATCCAGCTCCTCGATCCAACCTAGCAGCTCCTTACGCTGCACACGAATTTTCTCCTGCAGCTCATCCAGCATTTCGCCGCGCGAAATGGCTTCAAGCAGCACCCGCTTGTTCTCCAGCTTATCCGCTTCCGCTTTGCGCCGCCGCTCCTTCTCTTGGAGCAGCCATGTGTTGAACTCGGCCGGATTCACATGCTCCTGAACCCAGGCCAGGGGGAACGAAGTTACGCGTTCTTGCTGGATCGTAATAGCCAGAATATCTTTTCCATACCGCTCCGCCTTCGCTTTGCCCATTCCCGGCAGTTGGCGCAGCTCATCCTCCGTATGCGGCAAGAAAGCGGCGATCATCTTAAGCAAACGGTTCGTCGCTATGATGAAAGGCGCCTTGCCGTCACTTGCCGCTTGTTTGAACCGCCATTGACGCAGCGCTTCGTACAGCGGCTCTTCTGCATGCTGTTCACTGTAATAATGCAAAAGTTGGGTGTAAGCCGTTCGATCGTCCATATCCGCAAGCTCGCTTATCCGTATGTCGAGCAGCGGTTTAAAACCTTCGCACTGTTTAGCGAAAACCCGCTCCCGGAAGACGGCCAGCATTTCCTCCCAGTGCAGCCCTTCATACCACGACTCCTGCGTCTTACGCCCGTCCTCCTGCACCTCCGTCCACATGATATGCCAGATCCCTTGCTGCTCGCCGATCGTGACCTGTGCCGTCCGTACGTTTCCTTCTTTGCCTGCCTTCTCCAAACTGTTCAGGAATATCAGATTCATCTTCTGCACCCTCCGTCGATTTTTTTTACTCAAACGCAAAAAAAGCACCCTCTTCCCGATGGGAATGAGAGGTGCTTCCTCAATTTTGAACGTTTGAAATTACTTCTATATTATCATAACATTCCCTAATTGACAAGCTTGACACGTTAGCTGCCGGATAAGCTCGACCTGGAACGGACACAATGGTGGTGAAGGTTTTATTTCTTACATAATGGCCTGTAAAGGAGATCATCGCCATGAACGATAACGACGTAACCCGAAACGAAAGCCAGAAAGGTTTTATCGACGAAGCGCCGCACCGCAAATACACCGATCTGAAAACAGTCGAGTCGCAGCGGAACGACTTGACGGCGGAGGAATTTCCGGAGGGTCCTTACGGCAGCAGTCTCCTGCAAGAATCCTTAGGCAAGAGTTCGCCGTGGCGGGCAGACCAGCGTCCGCAAAACCGGTTTACGTACGAAAACCGCGAGCTTCATGCCGGTGTCTCACGCGGATATCCGGGCGCTCATCCTACCCATGATTCGACCGGGGACGATCAAGTCGAAGAATAGCGAACCCGGGCCCGATTTACAAAAAAAACGTTCCGCCGGGGCCGTCAACGACCCCGAGCGAAACGTTCATGTCTTGTTGTACAGCAGCTTACACTTTCATGACGCCGCCGGTGCTGGCCGAAGTCACGAGCTTGGAGTAACGCGCCAGGTAACCGGTTTTTACTTTTGGCTCGAAGCCTTTCCAGTTCGCACGGCGCCGCTCCATCTCTTCATCGCTGATTTGCAGCTCGATGGTACGGTTGATCAAATCGAGCTCAATGATGTCTCCATCCTCGACGAACGCGATCGGACCGCCCTCCGCCGCTTCCGGCGAGATGTGCCCGATGCTGATTCCGCGGGATGCGCCCGAGAATCGGCCGTCGGTAATCAGACCGACTTTCGCGCCGAGACCCATCCCCACGATTTGCGATGTCGGAGCGAGCATTTCCGGCATGCCCGGCCCGCCCTTCGGTCCTTCGTAACGAATGACGACGACGTGGCCCTCTTTCACTTTGCCGTTCGCAATGCCTTCGAGCGCCGCTTCCTGGGAGTCGAAGCAAATCGCAGGTCCTTTGTGATAACCGCCGACGGACTTATCGACTGCACCGACTTTAATGATGGAGCCGTTAGGCGCCAGGTTCCCGAACAATACGGCCAAACCGCCTTGCTCGGAGTGCGGATTGTCGAGCGGACGAATCACGTCCTTGTTCAAAATTTCATGACCCGCCACATTCTCCGCCAGCGTCTTACCCGTGACCGTGATTCGCGACCCGTCGATAGCGCCCGGCTTTTTCAACAGTTCGTTCAGAATCGCGCTTACGCCGCCCGCATTGTGCACGTCTTCGATGTGGTAATCGGAAGCCGGTGCGATTTTCGCAAGATGCGGTACGCGCTTCGCCACTTCGTTGATGCGTTCGATCGGATATTCGATGCCCGCTTCGTGCGCCAAAGCAAGCGTATGCAGCACCGTATTGGTCGAACCGCCCATCGCCATATCGAGCGCGAACGCATTGTCGATCGCTTCGATGGTTACGATGTCGCGAGGCTTGATGTCCTTTTGGATCAGTTCCATCAATTGCTTCGCGGAACGTTTCACGAACTCTTTACGCTCCGGAGCAACCGCGAGAATCGTACCGTTGCCCGGAAGCGCCAGCCCCAGACCTTCGGCCAGGCAGTTCATCGAGTTGGCCGTGAACATACCGGAACAGGATCCGCATGTCGGACAGCCGTATTGCTCCAGCTCCTGAAGGCCTTTCTCGTCGATCTTGCCGGCTTGGTAAGCGCCTACGCCTTCAAAGACGGAAGACAGCGAGATGGAACGGCCGTCGCTTGTTTTGCCCGCTTTCATCGGTCCGCCGCTGACGAACACCGTCGGGATGTTGACGCGCAGCGCGCCCATCATCATGCCAGGCGTAATTTTGTCGCAGTTCGGAATACAAACCATCCCGTCGAACCAGTGGGCCGATACGACAGTCTCCAACGAATCGGCGATAATTTCGCGGCTTGGCAGCGAGTAACGCATCCCGATATGACCCATGGCAATGCCGTCGTCGACGCCGATTGTATTGAACTCGAACGGTACGCCGCCGGCTTCGCGAATCGCCTCTTTGACAATTTTCCCGAATTCCTGCAGGTGGACGTGACCCGGTACGATATCGATGTAAGAGTTGCACACCGCGATGAACGGCTTGTCGAAATCTTCCTCTTTAACGCCGGCGGCGCGCAGCAAACTGCGGTGCGGAGCACGGTCGAAGCCCTTTTTAATCATGTCGCTTCTCATTTTAGCTTTGGACATCTTAGTTGAAAGCCTCCGTTTCTATCGAATAAATCGTCTATTATAATTTAAGATATGCACTTCTTTCGATTGTACCATGTTTCGAGATAAATGAAAATGAAGAGGTTGGCCGAAATTCCGCAGGATGGCGCCAAATTCGACTATTTTTGCCGCTGAACGGGGAAATCTGGTATAATGCCTTGAGACGCACGCCAAATGAGGAAGCGGAGGATGTTCGAGTGATGGAATTCGATTATTTATACGACGGGACGGAAGAGACGAAAACGAGATTTGTCTGCTTTGTGGGAGAGTCCTTGCGCCGATTCGACCTTGCAATTACAAGCACCAACCGGTTTTACGGCAAGAAGCTGGTTACGGATTTGCAAATCGGCCGTACGGCGGTCATCGGTCCCGACGACCTGGAAGAAGAAGGATACCTTGAGCACGTGTTTAAAATCAACGAGGAAGAAGCCGCTGAACTGACCGAGTTTCTGTCCGCCATCGTAGGGCCTATTAACTTCACCGATATTTAATCGCCAAGAAGCCGGACCGGCCTGCATCTGCAGAACCGATTCGGCTTCTTTGTTTGATGGCCGGAAAGCTTGGCTTCTCGCTTCATCAAGCGCCCCCGCTTTACTCCCAGGCAAATTGCGTCGTCAGCACGTCCGCAAACTTCTTGCTTTGCTCTCTGCGCTGCTTACGCATCTCCGCACGTTGAACCGCGGTTTCATTCAGCCGGATTTCCTCCGCTGTTTGCGGGATCACCTTCGGAACGGCTACCGGCCGGTTATTTTCATCCAGTGCGACGAAAGTCAGGAACGAGGTAGCGGCGATATCGCGCTCTCCCGTGCGCAAATCTTCCTTAATTACCTTCACGAACACTTCTATCGAACTGGTGCCTGTGTAAGTGACGAACGACTCGAAACAGACCGAATCGGTCGGACGGATCGGGGTCAGAAAATCGACCGAGTCGGTGGACGCCGTCACCACGCTGCGCCGGCAATGCTTGTATGCGGCAATCGAGGCGATATCGTCGATATAAGCCATCAGCTTGCCGCCGAATAAGGTGTTATGATTGTTGACGTCTGTAGGGAATACCCGGTTCGTCTTGTAACAGCGCGTTTCTTTCACATATCTTTGTTCCATCGCAGAAGCTCCCCTTTGCAGGCTATAACCTGTTTTTCGTTTTATTATACCTGTAAGGGATAGATTTACCAATGAGGCGGAGCACGCCGCTTCCCAACGTTCGTGAAACGCTTCTGAAAGCAAGGCGGCGCTTAGGGGCCATAAGCTTAGTAAACATTTTCTGAAGGATGGGAACAACCGAGCTTCCGATACCGGTTTCGCCAATAAATATTCGCTCAAAATTCCGCAAATGATCTTCTTTTAACTGCGATTATTAGCCCATCATTGACGAAGCTTTTCTTGCTGTATACAATAAGTTTAACGAAAATTTTCGTCAACCTGCCGCGATTCGTCTTTCGTGCGGAGGAAGCTGTTGGGAGGAACCTTCATCGTGAAGAAGCTAACGATCAAAACGATTGCGGAGCTGGCCGGCGTTTCCGTATCGACCGTTTCAAAAATTATGAACAACTATAACGACGTCAGCGATGAAACGAAGAAAAAAGTGCTGGAGATTATGGAAGCGAACGGTTATACGCCATCCTTCAGCGCGCGAAGTTTAAGCAAAAGCAAATCGAATCTGGTGGGCGTTATATTCGCCGGCGAAATGAACCTCGAGATGAACCATCCATTTTTCCTCCACGTCCTCAGCACCTTTAAGAAGCGCATCGGGTTGTTCGGTTACGATCTGCTGTTCTTCTCCAACGAGAAGCTGCTTCATACCCGCGAAGATTACTTATCCCGATGTCGATATTTCAACATTGACGGCTGCGTAATTTTCGCCGGCGACGATATCGAGCCCTTCGTGCACGAGCTGGACCGCAGCGACATTCCCTGTATCGGCGTCGACCTGTCGCTTTCCGGCCAAAACTCGGGTTACATCATGACCGACAATACCAAGGTGTCGCGTAAAGTCGTCGAGCACTTTTATTTGAACGGCTACCGTGACATCGGCTTCATCGGCTCCTCGGTCAAATCGGAAATTTCCCACATTCGAGAAGAATCGTTCAAACAGGCGTTAACCAGCTTCGGCCTTTCGATCAATCCGAATTGGATCGTCAACGGAGTCGACTTCCACGAGAAAAGCGGCTACCAGCTGATGCAGCAGCTGCTTGAACAGGAGAAGCTGCCAACGGCCGTATTTGCCGCTTCGGATCTGCTCGCAATCGGCGCGATTCGCGCAATCCAGGAACGCGGCCTTGATGTGCCGGGCGACATCGCCATTATCGGCTGCGACGATATCGACGCCTGTAAATATACGACACCACCGCTCACCACCGTCCGCCAGGACCACGAAAAAATCGGCCTGCTCTCCGCCTTGATGCTGTTCGATCTGATGAACAATCAAATGGAGTCGACTTCGGTGCTCGTCGAGCCGGAAATGATCATCCGCTCATCCTGTAGGGCAAACTAAGCGGCGTCTTCTTTTCTCCAGGTAATTTCTTCCTGTACATCAATCTTCAAGGAGCTTTGATCGGGCGGCTTTGCCCATCCCCTTCTTCACTACGGTTCTTTCCTGTACGGATCCAACTAAAGTCGTGTCTAAACGACAGCTGTTGCGGTATAATGGAGCCAGACTGTCAGACACCGGAGGGAGTTCTCATCTTGTCTCAAAGAGTAAGGCTGTTATCGATTTGCATTGCGGTTTGCTTAATTATAGCAGCCAATTCCGTCATTTTTTTCGTTCTCACCCGGAACTCGCTGGAATCGAACCATAATCGGGAAATCGAATCGATCGCGCATCAAATCCAATCTTCCGTCGAACAATCGCGCATCGGCTCCAAATTATATGAAGACATGATCGGCGAAAAATTGCGTCTGGCGTCCATCGCCGCCCAACAAGCGCTGCCGGCCGATGTCGAGGAAGTGACGACCGACCAGCTCGTCGCGCTGCGGGACCGGCTGCAGCTGCAAGGATTGACGCTGCTCAAACGGACGCCCGACAACATCGTGCTGTATAAATCGTCCAATGCGGACGAGGTAGGCCTCAGCACGAAAGGCTGGGGCAACTGGTACAAAGCTTTTCAGGAATTGTTCGACAATCGGGACGTTACCATGGACTGGGGACAAAAGCTGCCCAATTATTGGTCGGGTCCTTATGAGATCGCGAGCGCCGACATCAAACGAATATCTAAATGGGGGTATTATTACGACGGCACGACCAATTACATGCTGGATCCTTATGTCGACGACACGGCATGGCGAAGATATCAAGAACTCACGGGGACGCAGGCTATTATCGAACGAACGCTCCAAACGTATCCGTTCCTGCTTGAGGTGACGGGCATCAACCCGGCCACGTTCGGGCACGAGAAGACGTTCATTACCGAAAAAGGGGAAACCCTCGATCCATTAGTTCACCGTCCGGTCTTCTTCGGAAGCTACGAGATCAAACATACCGAAAAAGACGCGCGCTTCATCCAAACCGCGATCCAAACGGGTGCGACCGTATCCTACCAAACAACCTATAACGGAAAACATATTCAAAAAACGTTTATTCCGGTCCAAAGCCAGCTGCTGGACGAAGCGACGCCGATTCCGGATCCGGACCTCTTGTACAAGCAATATGCGAAAAAAAGCGCCGAAGTGACCAAAAACCAATATTACGTCTTGAATCTCGTATCGGACATGGACAAGCTGGACGCCCAGCTCAGCAGCCAGTTTAAGACGCTGATGATCATTTTCGCAGGTTTGACGCTGCTCAGCATCGCCATTTTATTCGTGATCATTCGCTTGGTTAGCAACTCCAGGGACAAAGCGGTCAAGGAAACGTCGGAAACGTACGCCGAAGAAGTCAACCGGATGTTCTTGAACATACGGGGCCAGCGGCACGATTTCCTGAATCATGTCAATGTCATTCATTCGTTCGTCGAATTGGAGAAATACGAAGAGCTTCACCAATACACGAAAACGTTAGTGGAAGATATCGGGGGGTTGAACGACCTTATCCGGATCGGGCAGCCGGAGATCGCAGCCATCATACAAGCCAAGATGGTCACTGCGATGAACAAAAAAATTCAACTGATCCATAACATTACGAGCATGGAGCGTATCATGACCGGGGCGAAATCGATGGACCTCGTTCGGATCATCGGGAACTTGATCGACAACGCTTACGACGAAGTGATGGAGCTCGATGCGGAGCTTCGGCATGTAGAGTGCAGAGGATGGCTGGATGGCAAGCACTTCCACTTTACCGTGATCAACCCGATGAGAAACGCATTAACCGAAGAAGAGCAAGCGTCCCTCTTCAGAGCCGGCTTCACGACCAAAACGGGTCAGAATCACGCCGGATTAGGGCTCGCCATCACGCAAAATTTAATCCACAAGCACCGGGGTACGATCAGCGTCGATGCCCGGGACAAGCAAATCGAATTTCATGTTTCGATTCCAATCGGGTGAGGGATGAACAATGTCTAGAGTCTTAACGGTCGCGATCGCCGAGGATCAGGAGCTGGACCGGAAGAAGCTGGAGATGTACGCCGGACGATTAGGCTTGAAGGTCGTAAGCTCGACGGCGTCGGGCACCTGGTTTCTTGACGATTGCTTAAAATACAAGCCGGATCTCGTGTTTCTGGACATCGGGCTTCATATGATGGACGGTATCACCGCTTACAAAAGGCTGCTCGAACAAGGACTGGCCCCTTACCTGATCATGGTATCCGGGACGCAGGATTACAGCTTGGTCATAGCCGGATACGAGCTGGATTGCATCAGTTTTGTCACGAAGCCGGTCACATTCGAGCATTTATCGGCGGCAGTGGAGAAGGCAAGAACCGCTTTTGAAAAAGCTCTTACTTATATGCCTGCTCCGAATTCCCGCATTCTTGAGGTTAAAGCGAGCTACAAGACCGTCTTTATCAATGAACATAAACTCATTTACGCACAAAAATCGAAGGGCGAACGGAAAGCGTTCCTTTACATCGAGGGAGGGGAAGTCGTCGAAACGACTACGCCGCTTACCGAGATTTTAAGCCAGTGCTCGAAGCAAATTTTTTGTCCGAACCCTTCGAACCTGGTTAATCTGAATTTCGTGAAATCGATCCATGCGAGCGATCTGTTTTTCGGCACCTATAAGATCAAGCTGTTCCCGGACGACATCGAGATCGATCTGTCGCGGCGTAAACGGAAAGAATTTGAACGGTTGTATCGTCATGAATAGATTTGAAACGTCCCCTGCGTCTTGGTTGACGGCAGGGGCTTTTATATTGCAGCGCTCTTCTTCAAGAAGATTGGCTTGAAACAATTCGATATTTTTCGACATTTTTTTTACCGATGAACATAAAAATACAACCACTTGACGTCATCTTGATTCGTAAATCCTAAAGAATATTTTATAATTACAGCAATACTTTTCATCAGCGGCTAATAAGGGAGACTGAACAATATGACCGACAAGCTGGTATTAATCGTAGATGATGAAAACGAAGTCGCCGAATTAGTGGAAAAATATTTGAAACGTGACGGATACCGCGTCGTTAAGGCAGCAAGCGGTGTGGAAGCGATCCAGAAGGTTGAGCAGCATCGTCCGGACCTTGTGCTGCTCGATATGGCGATGCCGGGAATGGATGGGTTAGAGGTTATGCGCCAATTACGAAACCAGGCCCGTTATCAAGCTCCGATTCTTCTGATGAGCTATAACGGCGATGACAGCGCTGTTATTCGCGGCCTCAGCTCAGGCGCCGACGATTACATCACGAAGCCGTTCAGCCCGGAACAGCTGGTCGCCCGCGTGAAGGCTCATCTGCGCCGCAGCGACATCCTCGGACGAATCAAGGAAGCACCGGAAACGATGACCCTCGGAAGGCTCAAGATCGATTTCTTGCACCGGACCGTATGGGTCGACGGAAGCCCCGTGCCTTTGTCAACGAAAGAGTACGATATCCTGTATCATATGATCCGGATGCGCGGGCGTGCGCTGTCCCTGGAGGAGCTGTACAGGCTGACTTGGGGCTTCGACAGCAACGGAGATACGCGTACGCTGCTCGTGCATATCAGCAATATCCGAAAGAAGCTGGAGCCCGATCCGGATAACCCCCGTTTCATCGTCACGGTTCGCGGCTTCGGTTACAAGATAAGCGGGTTTGACATT
>NZ_VIDW01000140.1:0-217 GCF_006519665.1 Paenibacillus sp. tmac-D7
CGTAAGCGTCAAATAACTCGGTGGATAGAAAAAAGAGCAAAACTCGTGTAAACAGAGCTTTGCTCTATTGGCAGGCTTCCTGGACTTCTGGGCTCCAGGGAAGGTAATCTTCAAGAAACTCCGGATGTTGTCCAAACTGAACCTCCGGCAATTGGCTGAAGATGAATTGAAGATATTTAAACGGATTAAGACCATTTGCCTTAGCACTTTCGATGAT
>NZ_VIDW01000141.1:0-206 GCF_006519665.1 Paenibacillus sp. tmac-D7
TCTACTCTCCCAGGACCCTGCGGTCCAAGTACCATCGACGCTGGAAGGCTTAACGTTCGTGTTCGGGATGGGTACGCGTGGTTCCCTTCCGCCATCATCACCAAACGGATGTTGATGCTTCTGCCGCGAAACATCAGATCTTGCCATTCAAGGCGGCTTGCACCTTGAAAACTGGATACGAAACTCAGCATGCTGAATGCTTTGAC
>NZ_VIDW01000142.1:0-203 GCF_006519665.1 Paenibacillus sp. tmac-D7
GCTCATAACGGTTCACGGTGGTACAGGAATTTCAACCTGTTGTCCTTCGACTACGCCTTTCGGCCTCGCCTTAGGTCCCGACTTACCCTGAGCGGACGAACCTTCCTCAGGAACCCTTAGGCTTACGGCGGATCAGATTCTCACTGATCTTTTCGTTACTCATACCGGCATTCTCACTTGTATGCAGTCCACCAGTCCTCACG
>NZ_VIDW01000015.1:0-117792 GCF_006519665.1 Paenibacillus sp. tmac-D7
TCATCGAAAGTGCTAAGGCAAATGGTCTTAATCCGTTTAAATATCTTCAATTCATCTTCAGCCAATTGCCGGGGGTTCAGTTTGGACAGCATCCGGAGTTTCTTGAAGATTACCTTCCCTGGAGCCCAGAAGTCCAAGAAGCCTGCCAATAGAGCAAAGCTCTGTTCACTCGAGTTTTGCTCTTTTTTCTATCCACCGAGTTATTTGACGCTTACGTTAAATAAACTTCTGGTAAGAGTCATTAGCCGTTCCTGCGTTGTATAGTTAAACTCCATCGCCTATTTAACAATAGCTTCTTTTCCTAGGTTTATCAGGATCGGCCTAAGCTTTCAAATGAAAGGGGGCCATAATCCCGTGTCATCATCAAAAAAGCTACTCTACACGTGAGGGAAACCAGCTTGAACAAAGACGCCGCGGGTAATTTTCCAATCACCACTGTCTCATTCTTTAACATTTAAGTAAAAACACGTATTCTCTTTTAATCAAAAGAAAGGATCATTTTGTACACCAGAGGCAAACCCTTCGGATTAGTTCTCAATTAGGAGAAAATATCTCCATATTGCTCCATTAATTTTTCCAAGTCTTTACCGTTAGTCTCATCTAATTGCTGGATGTTATCTGTTTGAATTGTGCTCATTTCCTCATCATTCTCATTAATGACATAAACTAGCTTCGTACTATGCAACGCTTTAAGCAGCTGCTTTTCATCCTTGAGATTTAATGCCTCAATATATACGTCCGTTTTTTCTTTCAATTGATCGAAAAGCTTGGACAATTCTTTATTTTTATTCCTATATTTTTCTTTTTGTTCTGTAAGCTTGCGAACTTGATCCTGAAGCTTCTTGATTTGGAATTCCGCGTCGATAGTTTGGTCATATAATTTCTTTTGATTTTCTTGAAGCTGGGTCAAATAAAATGTCAGCTGCTGCGCGTTGCCTAAATTGTTTTTTACAAACTCTTTGATATTTAAGGTGGTAAATAAGTTATTATTAGCGGTATACATAATATCGCTGCTTTTTAATGTTTGATTATACTCCTCTACCATCTTATTAATCTCTTCATTTCGGGCAAAGTGGTAATACCTAATGTTAGAGATCCCTAAGTCTTGGCTTGCATATGCAGCCAGGTTACTGAAAGTCAGCCGCATTACTTTATGTTTATTATCTTTAAAAAATTTATGAAGGATCTCTTTTAGTTCATTTGTATCAAAAATGGATGTTCGAGCCATCATTCAACTTCCTTACATGACATATTTACTTAATAATAGCGCATTTTGATTCGCGAGACTTTTAATCTTGTTAATGATTACACCATAATCTTCCGAAAAATTTTTCGATCTTTTGAATTGCTTGACTAATTCTTGTAACGCGTCGATTTCAGTCGCTAATTTTTCTTCATTACTGTTAATACGTTGCAAAATGCCTTGATTGTTAGTAGTAGATGAACGCCGGAAGAATCTACATATTGCACAGTCGTTATTATTTTTCAAACACTCCTCAAATCCTTCAGAAGGATTAATACATCTGCCGCCTGTTACTTCACGATACCTCACTTCTTGTTTTTCAATGGCTGTACGATAAGCATATTCGTGATTAAAGGAATTCATATGTATTATAGAAATCCCCATTTTCTCACGATTTTTTAACGCCATTCTTTTGGCCATGCTGTAGGTAAAACATTTCACAAAGCTGCCCACATGGTTGTAGTAATGGTAACTGCTATCAACGGATCCATGCCGGGCAATCTCCTTTATCATAATCGGTTCAATATCATTCAATACTAAATTAATAAACGCGTAATGCCTTGTGTCCATCGGACTGATGAGTTCTATTTGATAAGGCTGCAACTCGTTACCGTTATTTTTCGGTATCACCTGATAATTAAATTTATTTTGTAGCACATTAACATAAAACTGCTGAATAATCTTTCTGAGATGATATTCATTAAATTGCTCTAATATTTTTGTATTCTTGAAAGTAGATTTTTTATCTTCCAGACATTTAAAATAAGATCGATGAGATAACAGAAACTGCCTTTTTCCAATAATCTGATAATCACGGTCATAGAAATTTTCCATTGAATCATAATGGTCTACAATTGCCTTATAATTTTGTATTAAAAGATAAAGCTCCTCGTCAATTCTTATCTCGTGATCTTCATAGTCATCTTTAATTTTATGAGATACCGCAGGCACGTTTCCCTTCAATAAGGTTCTTTTTAAAGTCAGAAAATACTTATCATCATCTTTCCTTGTACAATCATAAGGCGTTAGACAGAATTCAGTAGTTCGTAAAGGAATTTTTGTAGTTATTTCCCACCAAATTTTTAATGGATAATACTTTTCTTTTTCATCCTGGTCGCATATATCCCAATACCAGTCTATTGCTTCACCCAAGCGAAAAATACTTTGGAAATCCTCCAGCTTTCTTTGGCGGTCAAACCTATTTTCTTCAGCTGATATGCAATAAGACTCATAATGATAATTTATGATTTCGATACATGTTTCATCTACGTTTAGATTATAAAAATCCAGGAATTCTAATACATTATAGTAATATCTAACGTAAGGTTGATTCTCGCTATTCATGAGTGATTGAAGTTGTGTTAAATTGATGTAGTGCGTTTTCTCTAATATATTTTTAATCGCTATTTGAATTAAATATATGGTTTCCATTGCTGAAGAACCGAGCTTGTATAGAACAAACGTCTTCAGAGAATTCACTAAATCAATATATAGACCAATATCCCGATTCTTTGATTCCTGGGAGAATACAATTTCATTAAGCCCAAAATCCATTTTTCTAATTCTCTTCTCGTTGCTCACTTCCCAGACTAAATCATCGAAATGTTCATTAAGTATGATATTTTTTGACTTATACTCATTAAAGAGTAAATAGACTTCGTTAAAATCAATTTCTGTGAATTCTTTAACTTGAACACTTGAAATATTTGCTCCGTCAAGCTTTTTCTCGATTATTAGCATGACTTCACCTCTGAAATTGCAATCGATTATTAGTCCCTAATTTTAAAATTTTATTTTTAATTTCAACTAAGTTTATAAAAGCAGATACCCTTTCTCGACCAAAGAGATTCACCGCCTCCTGAAGAATGGGTAAATATGCATTCAGCAATGCATATGAAAATCTCTGTCTATCGAACTCAAACACGGCTGTTTCAATGTTTGTTAGAACTTGAGATATTAGATCCCTAAACTGTAAAAGAAAGTACATCTCGGGAATCAAATATTCGCATCCAACACAATCCGTCCTAGTTGGATAAATGCATTTCGACCTATCAACAGACTTTAATAAGCATTGTGAATGTTCCATTTTAGAGGGTGCTTCACCTAATGATATTTTCCTTAGCATTTCCATCATTGCTTCTTTTGGAGTCACCAATAGTTCTTTAATCACAGCAGCTACTCTTGATTGATTATCAACAACACCTTTAACCAACCACTCAAGCATATACGGTTTGATCGGCAACAATTCTGAAATTTGCTCATTTTGTTCCAGCATATCTTTTTTTACAAATAGTTCCCCGCCGATTAATTTCAACATGAGATACGGAAGAAAACCAAATGTCCCTCGTTCGCAAAGAGCGAAGGTTATCCGATCAACATCATTGCTTTTATTGATATGTTCCAAGTAGACTTGGGTTGTACTCGCAATACCTCTTTTATCGGGTTTATGGCTTCGAATAATTGAGGCAAGATAGTAACCCATTCCCCATCCCTGATCTTGACTTGTGGTTTGCACAATATTTAGGTAGGTTTTCACTGCTCTGCTGTTCATAAAATGACCTTCACCGAAAATTTCACGATATGGTTCACTAAAAAAATTTATATGTGAGTTTTTCCGTCCGGCTCTTTCCGTAAGCAAAGTCTTCTTTTTTTCAATTCTCCGATGAGCCTCACATAAAGCTATGAGCATTCCTATGACTGGCACATAGCTGTCTTCAACTACCACCTTCAATGGCTGATTACTTTTTCTCTTTGTTTTTTGAGGTTTTCTTTGGAAGGCCTTAACAATCCTCATCATTTCATTAATGATTAATTGAGCCATTTCTTTTGAGAATTTCCCTTCTCTAATGCTCTGTATTAGCTCATATTCATTCATGCTCAGCACAGTTTCTAATGATAAGGACGGCAATGCAAGAAGATCACTGTGCCTCCAACCGACAACATAATGCAACGAGCAATAGAGCCAGGTCATAGCGTAGCCTCTTACGTTTAGCGCTTTTTCCAGATAAATAGGGTAATGCTCATGATGTATATTAAAAACAAGAAATCCAAAATCTAGCCACTGTTCAATCGAGTAAGGCTGGACTTCCTCTTCATTGGTACCTTTATGAATTTTGAACTGATTTGTATATCGCGTACTTAAAGTACGGTTACAAAAATTAAGAAAGCGTGACATTTCATCTTTAGCAGTATTCGTATCCACCGTGTCCAAGAGGTTCATCAATTCATTATTATCATAATCAAATATTTCTTTTTTTAGAGTTCCAAAGGTTTCTGTGTAAATGGATACTAAAGCATTTACCAACACAATTCCGTTAGTTACTGCATTAAATCTTTCGACCACGAAATCTTCGTAAGCCTCAATCGTTCTGGGGACATGACTATGTTTAATATTTTGGATAAGGAATTTATATTTTTTGTATGGGCTGCTTGTTTTAAGAGTTAATTCATTTTCAAAATGTTTTTTTATCTTTGGTACATCTTTCTGGAAAATGATATTCGCATGTCCAAAGGGATGTTTTCCTGGAGGAATATACTCAACTCCCAATTTTTCTAAGACTCTGATGATTTTTTTATCCGACCAGTCTCCATGATCTGTTTTCAAATTTAATTGTTCAACTAGCTCATTTAGCGTAATCGTCTCTTTTTCCAGCTTATATATGTAGTCCACTTTGGATTTCTCTAAATATAATAACTTACCAACTCTGATTGCATTAACAAATTTGGCAATGGTATCAACCCTTCTGCCAAACATTTGCGCAACTTCTTTGTTGGTATAATATTCTTCCGGGTTATTCACTCTATCCCAGAGTTCATAGAATTCCAAAAATTTGTTTTCATCAGAACACTTTATGTAAATATCATCGAATTTTTCATTAGTAAACCAATCCACATTTTGATATTCAGCAACGTATATTGTATGCCGCGCAACATCCTGAAAGCTGGAGAAGCCTTTAGCATGATATTTGTTTATATAACAATCTCGTAAAAAATCAAAATTCAAATAACCATTTACATCACTAATAAATTTTATCTCTGCACCGGGTTTAATCCATTGTTTAATCGAGTCATACTTTCTTCTTCTGTATTTTTGATCAATGTAATCAAATAAACCCCTAAGATCAGATCTGAGAATTCTTCTTATATCCCATGAATCAATAGGATTCACAAATTTGGGAATAGGGTATCTATCAATGAAGTTTCTCAGAGTATTAAGGGTGATATCCGAAAACCTGTCATCTTGCTGAGCCAGTTTGAATAATTCTTTTATCCCGTAGGTTTGTTCCAAAAGATTTGATATAGCGTCAATTTCTTCATACGGGAATAATTTTCTCGTTTTCGAACCAAACGGAATTAATATAGGATGTAAAATTTGTTTTTCGACAGCTGCCTCAACAGTTTTGAAAGTAATCTTTAATTTGGCGCATACTTCATCGATGGAGTAATAATTTTCATACATACCTTCACCTATTACCTCTTCTTAGAGTTCAATAAGTTTTAAACTTTAGCTCTAGTGAGAATACAACCAAATCCACTACTCTAAATTAAATGGTTACAAATTTTTACTGTAAGGGCTGATTATGATAATTTCAAAAGTTATATTTTCAAATGAAACAATTTCCTATTCATACCAGCCACTATACGTCTTGGGCACATTACTAGGTTTGATAGAAATAGCATGTAGCCCTTCCTGTCGCCTGCTTGCTGCTAAGCTAATTTCGTCCGTTGATTGTATTGAATCAACAGAGATCCTTTCGCATTTTGCAGAGACTCCTGCCACATGAGTTTGTCCAACAATTAGAATGCCATCATCAATAATCGAATTTACTCCTAGCTTGTTCGCTAAAACCTGAACCTTGTGACTTTTGCCCGTCCCGCTTTTACCATATAATCCATAGATCTTCATAAAGTTATTTACCTTTCAAAATCTATTTTTTAACCCGGACAAACAATCAATTGACAGGTAAACTTCAATTGACCCGCGATAATACATTCTACTCCGTGGTATTATCTTTATTTCCGATTTTGACTTTGTTTTCTCTCATTATGGAGGACTAGCTTAGAGCTAGTCTATCTCAATACTAACTGGATGGGAATTGTACTTTGATCTTAATAGCATACGATATATAAGAAGCGCTCTCCTTAGCCCATCCATTTTGCCTTTCAAATAGGCATTATCCGGAACATCATTAAGCTCTTTTTCGAGACAAATAATCTCCTTTTCTAGCTGTATTATAAAATCGTCCGAAATTCCAGAATCAGCTTTCTTCATACACTTCTTCCTTCCGAACTTATTTTACGTTATAACTAACAATTACCCTTATCTACTAAGATCTTCATAAACCTTCTTTTGAATAAAAGAAATTTTATCGTCAATTAACGGATGGTGGGATAGATATATAATTGCCGTTTCTAACGAGCTATCTCCTCTCCAATAAGCAATCTCGACTGGACTTCGCGTTTGCTCTAACTCTGATATAAACTGTGTGAAAAAATGCCTCAGCACATGCGTATTCATTCTGCCGCTCATCAATAAATTTGCTTCACTAAGTGACAAGAAGTCGCCGTTATTTAGTAATCTCTCAATCAATAATTTAACTAACCTTGTAAATTTATTTTCATAATCTTGAGATGTCATCGCTTCACCATAGCGGTTAAGAAATAAAGCTCCAAACGGATTTTTTACATGTTCAATTAACTTCAAATGCTGGTTGTAAATTTCCTGAAACATGGATAGGAAGACAGGATGTACTGGTTGTATTCTTCGTTTCTTGATTCCACCTGTAATTATGCCATCTGTACGCAATTGAGTGACTTCCTTCAGGTTAATACTAAACCAACCGATATCCAGTCCGTACATACTGTATTGAATTTTGTCTTGTGAAACATTACATACTTCTCCTCGTCTTAAACCCGCAAATGCCTGTAAACATAACGCTAATTTGAGCTGTGGATAATGAATGTCACAAAGAGTAAGAAGCTCTGAGAAAACAAAGCTGGAAATTGACTTTATTCGTTCCGGTGGTGATGCAGTTATGCTAGAATAATCAACTTGAAACAGGGTGTTATATATATCCTGTTCTCGTTTGAATTTCTGTTTCACATTGCCATACTGCTTGGAATAGGATACCTTCACATGAACATCCTCTTTTTGCACAAATTCCATGTCCTTACATTCCTTCAATAAAAACCGATAAAATTTATTAAGCACCCGCTCTACTTTTTCAACCGTTTGCCGAGTCTTTTGGTCGTTCCCAATTCTTCCATCCTTTAAATCCCTAAGATACTCATTCCCATGCTTTATATCTAAGTCCGTTATTTTTCGAATACGGTAAACCTTATACTTTTCAAAAAACACATAGTTCAGAAAAGATACGATAACTTTGGCGTGATAATCCAATGTCTCAATCCTTGTTTTACCTAACCCTTCAAAGTAAAAATATCGAGTATATCCACTTACTTTAAACTTCTTATTTTTGGTGTTTTCCACAGTAATAAACATATAATTTTTTACATTTCCACGTTCATCTATAATCGTTAGCTTGCGTTTACCGAACCTAATGCTTTTAATCTTTTCCGTCCAATCTCTGTGAATAGAAAAGGGAACTACATTATCCACCAGTAATCCTCCGTCTAAGACCAAGTCTCCCGCGCTTTCGCTTGGGCTACACCCTCACCCTTTAATTAAGCATTATGAATCCATTTCGTTTAAGTGACTTAATCATTATGTATAATAAATTATAAGTTCTACGTTTATTCGTATATTCCTCTTAGAAATATAAACAAAATAAAAAACAGTCCTCGATACTATATAAATATAGCATCGAGGACTGTTTTTTATTGTTTGTTTTCGTTTAACTAATTTCGTCTTTATACATAGGGTTATATCGTGGATGAACACAGCCAGGGCGCCGATCAGCAGCCAAAACCAGCCGCGCGTTTTCCAGATCCATCGGCCCAGCACGGCCAGCACAGCCGCCCACACCGGAACGAGAAAGACGGAATGCGTCAAGCCCCGGTGCCACATCTGATAACGGCCCGCCGTGTCCCACCACGAGGAGATGACGTCGATATCGGGAATCTGGGACCCGGCTACGGTCGTAAACAGCAGCGCCTGCTTCTCTTTGCGCGTCATCCCCGTTTTGTTAACGGCGCCGTACAACGTTAACCCGAATAACGTATGTGTGATCGTATCCATCGCTCAGGCTACACCTTCTGCCCTACAGCCGCTGAAGCAGGCTGCTTCAGAATCGGCGTCAGCACCAGAATGCCGGCCGCAAACAAGACGGCCGCCGCTTCGTACATAGCGATCAGCGAGAAAACCTCTTTCAGGACGCCGGACATGCTCATCGTCACGACCATAGCGCCCATGAACATCGGGCTGAGAATGCCGTTCACCCGACCGACGAAAGCCGAATCGGTATTTTGCAGAATGACCGTATTAATTCCGATCTGAATCGCCGGCAGCACCAGTCCTCCGAGAAACTGGGCGGCAAGGGTCAACCAGAACATCGTGGAGAAGCCGGTAATCGCCAGGCTTATCGCGCTGACGGCCATACCGACGGCGAGCATCCATTGGGGCGACATTTTCTTCGACATGCCCATGGCGATGGCTCCGCCGACAATCATCGCTACCCCGTTGGCCGTCATCAGCCACTTCAGGTTCTCTTTATCCAAGCCGAGCTGCTCGGTGATAAGAAATACGCCGAGCGGCTGAATCAGGCCGAGCGCCAGACCAGCCGTCACAAAACAGGCGCCGAGCGTCGTGAGCAGCTTACGGGACAGCACGTAACGAAAGCCCGCACCCATCTCATCCCACAGCGACGTCTTCAGGCCGCTGTCAAGCTCCGTCTCCGGATCTTTCGGCAGAAATAACAAAACCGCCGCAGAAAGCAGGAACGCAATGCCCATAATGCCGATCGCCACTCGAATGCCGTACTCCTGATAAACGAATGTGCCGAGAATCGGCCCCAAAATCATAAACAGCGCAAACATCGTCTGATACAGCGACATCCCCGCTTGAATTTTGTCCTCCGGGACATGCAGCTTAAACAGACGCATACCGGAGGGCTGAGAAAACTGCGACAGAATCGCGGAGACGAGCGTGGCGAAGAAAACCGCTTTCCACGAGCCAACCGACATCGTCAACAGAACGACGAAGATCGAAAGCGCGCTTAAGATATCGCACCAAATCATCGTCCGCTTCGGCTTCCAGCGATCCGCAAATGTCCCGCCGATGAAGGAGAAAATAAAAATAGGCGCAAACTCCGCCACCGAAATTAAAGAAACGGCCAACGAATCCCCGTTCGTTTGATCGACCACAAACAAAAGAATAGCGAAGTTCCGTACCCAAATCCCGATCTGCAACAGCAAACCGGACAACAAAATCACCTGCACGAACCGGTTGCGAAACAACCCGTCCATCCCCGCCGCTTTGGCAGCCATCTGTTTCATCCTCCAAACCTTACTAGCTATAATGTGCCCAACCAACTATAATACGACGGCCACGGCCAAAAGGTTTCTTACGTTTTCAGGAAATTCGGATATTTCCTTGCAACCGGAAACAAGCTCCGGATCGAAATCCGAAGCTTGCAAGCCGCGAGCGAAAGCGCCTGGCTTTATAAGGGGACAACTGCAGTCCGATCTTCATAAACGCGCGCCTGGATGGTGAATATGACCTTCGTCCCTTCGCCTATCTTCGACTCCACGGCGATGGTCCCGCCCATCAATTCGACGAGCCGCCTTGATATCGCCAGGCCAAGCCCGGTCCCCCCATGCTTCCTCGCCGTATTTTCCGTCTGATAGAAGGGCTGGAACAAATGCGGCAAATTCGTTTCGGCGATTCCGATGCCGGTATCCCGAACCGTGAATTCAAGCTGTAACCGATCCCCCTCGCGTTTTTTCTGGCGAATGTGAATGTCGATCCCGCCTTTTTCGGTAAATTTAACGGCATTGCCGATCAGGTTGAGCAGCACCTGCTTCAGCCGCCCTTCATCGCCGACCACCAAAGCGGGGAGCGCCTGATCCAGCTGCCAACGTACATCCAGCTCCTGCTGCTGGCATTGCCGCAGGAACAGCTGCAGCGTCTCCTCTAGCGTAACCTGCAGGCTAAAGGGGGCTTGATTCAATGTCATTTTGCCGGATTCCATCTTGGTGAAATCAAGAATGTTCTGGATGACGGTGAGCAGCCCCATGCCGCTCTTGGCGATGATCTTCACATATTCCCGCTGCTCAGCGGAGAGCGCCGTTTCCTGCAGCAGTTCGCTCATGCCGATCACGCCGTTGAGCGGGTTGCGAATCTCGTGGCTCATGAAGGCCAAAAACTCGCTCTTGATCCGCGCCACCCGTTCCGCCTCCAGCTTGGCTTGCAGCAGCTGCTTCTCCGTACGTTTCTGCTCGGTAATGTCTTTGGAAATCGTATAAATGTCAGCGATCTTCCCGTCCGCAATCATCGGCACAATCGTCGTGCTCAGAATAATCTCTTGCCCGGAACGATGGCGGATTGTACATTCGACGGTTTGCGGCGTTCCCTGCAGCGCTCTTGCGAAGCAGGAACGAATCTTAAGGCTGTCGCGGCGGCTTAAAAATTGGGTGAACGGCCTGCCCAGGTAGGCGCCGGATTCGTAACCCGTGACCCGCTCCGCCGCCGGATTCGTACGCAGCAGCCGACCGTTCAGGTCGAACATACAGACCATGTCGGGATTGTGCTCGAAGATCGAATCGTATCTTTGCTTGTTCAAGTGGGCAACCCGGAGCGCGAAGCGCCCGTCCATATGCTGGCTGACGGCAACGATCGCGACGATCAGCAGCGCGGCGGCGCCGAGCCATGAGGCGAGCAGCATCTCATCAATACGAACGGCGCGATGAACGACATCGACTTGGCCCTGCGCTTTGAATTGAGCTGCCAGCATACCGAGGTTATGCACGCCCACGATCGCCGTTCCGAACACGACGGCTGCCCCGGCTTTCCTCCAAGGCGAGGATGGGCTGCGCTTTCGCCGATGCAGGAGCGAAAGCCGAATTGCGTTGAACGACAGCGCAAACGCAAGGAGGAAGGACAACACAACCAGGTACGGTTCGTAAGACAGCACCGCGGGCAGCCGAAGCGCCGCCATGCCCGTATAGTGCATCCCGGCGATAGCCAGCCCCGTAAACAGCCCGCCGGCCAGCGATTGCAAACCGGAAACGGCGCTTCGCGTCATGACCCACAGCGCCGCCCACACCCCCGCGACCGGCAGCAGCATCGACAAGATCAAGTACGTCGTATCATAGTGAACTTCAACGGGCAGACGGTACGCCAGCATGCCGACGAAATGCATCGACCAGATGCCGAGCCCCGCGGCCACCGCACCGAGCCCCATCCCAACCGCCCTGGATCTGCCTTTCATCGTGAGTAAGCGTTCGTTTACATACAGCGCACAATAAGAAGAAAAGAAAGCAATCGATACAGAGAGCAGCACAAGAGGTAAACTGTAAGTTCCGTGCAGGTATTCCATACTTCACCTCAATTAAGTAGGCTGTATGACATAAAGTCCTCTCTATATAGTAATTCTAACGTATGATTATAAATTCCTTCTTTTCCCACGTAAACCTATAAAAGCTATTAACATATACATAAAATGTCATTTAATGAAGATGCCGCCGAAGGGCAACGCCTCTCTTAATACACGGCGAAGCAGCGAATCCTGCCGCATCCCGGCGGCGAACGCTTTATCCCGCGGCGTCGGCTGAAGCAGCACCTTCCCGTACCCGGTCATCTCCCACTGATAATTCATCCGCTGGCTGGCGAGCGGATTGCCGTACACACGCAGCCGCATCGCCGCCTTCTCCGGGAACGCGACGAGGCAGCCGACATCGACATATACGGGCCGGTGCGGGTCGAGCGTCAAATCGCAGAGCGGTCCGGCCGACAGCAGCCCGAGCAGTCCGCCCCCGGAAAATTTCATCCGCGCCCAGTCCTGCGTAACAAGCGCTTGCTTGACCTTCTGAAAGCGGCTTTCGAGCTTCATCCCGCCGCTATATAACAGCACATGGCGGATATCGAACAGCAGGTCGCTCTGCTCGGGCAGCTCCAACGGCTTTAAACGAAATCCCATCGGCACACCGAGCACGAACCGGGCGGGTCCGGCGATGCGCGATTCGACCCATTTTTTCTTGCGGTACATGCCGGACAAATTTAAAATCCGGTCCTCTCGCCCCTGCGGAGAGCCTTGATAAGCGATGATCCGGGAAGGGTGCAGCACATGCGCGGTATCCCCGTGGAACAGCTCCACCGTCGCCGCTTGTCCTTCCGTCCCCGTTCCGTCCACGTGAATGTTCATTCGGATCCCCCTTGCGCGCCGCCCCGTCCCCGCCGCCATAAAGTAAAGCGGATGACCCGGGTGATGATGAAATAAAGCAGCGCCAATCCGGCAGCAGTCAGCGCGGTAGCGGCAATTTGCCGATTTCGGACCGATTGGGCCCGTCTTGCGGCCTCCATTTGCTCGAGCAGCTGCTCGAGCCGATCGTTGCGGCTGCGGAGCTCACGGTTCTCCTCCAGCAGCCTCGCTTCCGCCTCCCGGAATTGCCGGGCGGCTTCCTCAGATCGGGCCACCGTCTCCTCCATTTGTTCCCGGCTTTGCTCGAGCTGCCGTTTCGTCTCTTCATACTGCTCCTGGAGCTGCCCGACTTGCTCGGGCATCCCGTATATATCTTTAATCCGTTCTACTATTCCGGCATGGGCAGTGTGCCACGGCAGGGCGAACAGCAGCAGCAACCCTGCCAGCGTTATGGACAACACGCGCATTTCCTTCCCGGGCGTGCGTCGTTTATTCGTAGTCCCTGGCATGGGTCAGCCTCCTTTTGACAAGCCATACGCTAGGTTATCCGATAAGTTTTATTGTACAAGCATGCCGCGCAAAAAGGAACACGAGGGAACCTGACAGGTTTAGGAGAGGGATAAAACAAAAAGAAGGACTGTCATTTCGAGCAGGCACCAAGCCTTCCCGAAACACAGTCCTTCCATATCCGCAGCCGCATGTAATCTTCACCGGAAATTATATTGTAAGCGTTAACAAGTAAAGCGATAGTAAAATTAAAGCACGTGCAGCCGGGACAAATACCCGACAGCCGATTCAACCAACCGCATCCATCCGATCATGGACAGCCAAAGGGGAACGCTGAGCATCACTCCGAACATCAACCCGACGGACAATCTTCCTTCCATGACTCCATGCCTCCTTTTGCTGCGGCCAATGCCGGCAGATTACTTCTATTATATGATGAAAGCGCTGCACTTGCATCTATTTTTCAGAATTTTTAGAAATCTCTGTACCAGGTTGACCCGCCTATTCTTGTTTCATGCGGATTGAACGATAATTAGGCGGCTGAAGCCGCGGAACTTTAAACTATTTTGCTTCATTTGGCGTAAAATATAGAGAGAGGTCCATTTCAAATTTGGAGGGAGTTGAGCCGCTTATGTTCGTTAGCCCTACCAAAGGTTCCGTCACGCTGGAAGACATGATCTTGGATCTGCATGCCTTCGTGCAGGCCGACCCCGATGCGCAGTATAAAATCGTCATCGGTACCGATTCGCACACGACCCGCAAGTATACGACGCTCATTACCGCTGTGATCATTCACCGAATCGGCAGAGGGGCCCGTTTCTTTTACAGCCGGAAAAACAGCCGTCCCTTAAACGACCTCCGCACACGCATCTACAAGGAGACCGAGCTAAGCCTGGAGCTCGTCGACGTCCTGAACCGCAAAGGCATGGACCAATTGCTGTCGCAATGGCCGCTCGAAATCCATATCGATATCGGACAGCAGGGCGAGACGAAAGCGCTGATTCAAGAAATTTGCGGTTGGGTCACATCGGTCGGCTATGAGGCGCGCATTAAACCGTTGTCTTTTGGCGCAAGCTCCGTGGCCGACCGGTTCGCCGAATAGCTTAAGCCCGCTACACTGTACTTCGCTCCAGCTTCTACGAATAAAGCACTGCCCGGAGGCAGTGCTTTTGGTCATTTTTTAGTAGTAATAGCGCGGGGGCTGCTGCAGCTCCGCCCGCTTCTGCAAGTAACGGAAAAATGCCGTTGCCGCTGCCGCCCGCGTGACTTCTTCGTCCGGACTAAAGCTGCCGTCCGTCAGCGACATGATGTTCAAGCCGACGACGATGGCGACTTGACCGATATGCTTCAGCTTGGCTGCATCCGCGATATTGGCGTTAAATACCGCCTCGTATTCGGCCAAGTTTTTGTAGCCGAGCGCGCGAACGATCAGCTGCGCCATTTCTTCCCGCGTCATGATCGCGTTCGGGTTGAACTCGGCTCCCGGGTCGAGGAGTCCGCGGTCTACGGCATTCTCGACGTACGCGAAGTAGGTCGAGCCGTTCTTCACATCGGCGAAGGAGGCCGTCCGGTCGCTCGCGTAATAAATGCCGTAATTGCCGCCGTTCATGGCAATGACGAGCATTTTGATCATTTCCCCGCGGGTCATCGCCTGCTGCGGGTTCACTTTGCCGTCTTTGACGTCGAGTGCTTGATAGTCGAGCATCAATTGAAGCTCTCGCTGCGCCCAGTGGCCCTCGATATCCGTAGCGACCGCTTTCTCCAGCGTAATCGGCTCGCCCGTCGTAGCGCTGCGCCATTGGCCGGTTTGCGCATCCAGGAAGAACGGCTCCCTTGTATACTTCGGCACCAGGCCGTACACCAGCTTTGCTTCCGGCGCTATGTCCGTACCCGAGCCTGGCTGCATACCCGGCGAAATCTCGCCGGAGGCTACCATCAGCTTGTATTTATCCGCCAGGCCGCTCGACAGATAAGGAGTAATCCCTTGATCAAGCACGTACGACAGTTCGATATCGTATTGCGAGAACAGCAGCTCCTTTGCCTTATCGAGGGCGATCACATCCGGCTTGTGCTGCGGATAAGGCCTTTCGCTGAAAGAGAAGTAGTAGTTGACGATATCGCCCGTTTCCCGGTCGATGCTGATGTTCACACCCTCTCCGCCGGCAGCGACGCCGTCAATGACGCGGTTAAAGCGCACGTCCCAAGTACGCATGTTCTTCAGCCGTTCTTCGGGAATTTGCTTCAAGACGCCCGCATCCAGCACGAGCTGATGGGTATAAGCAGGCAGCTGCTGCTTCACCAGCTCCACCGCTTTGGACGAAGCGTCCTCCGCCGATACTTTCGGTTCGATCGGTTTGGACGACTCCATGTACAGGTTCCGGTTAAAGTTCCTGATTTCGCCGGTATGGCTGTTCACGCTCGCCCAGACCATATTCTCGCCCTTGCCCAGCGTATCTTTGTCCGGGGCCAGGTTCCAGCGCAAGTTCCAATTGGCTTCGGTTTTGCCCGTTTCCGGGTTCGTATACTCATTATAAGAAGCATCCTCCAGCTTCGCATCCTGCGGCAGCTTGAAGACGCTCAAGACTTTCCCTGCCGCTTCTTCCTTGGACAAATTGAGGCTTGCAGACGGCGCATCCCCAAGTGGCTGGTCCGTCAACGGTTTCCGTTCTCCAGAGGAGATCAGCGGCAAATCGCTGGGGCTCCACGGTTCGCCCTTCGCCGCAGCCAAGAAAAACGTACTCATCCCATACGAGATCAGCGGCTTCTTCTCACCGCGGGATTCGTACGGCACTTGATACGAGAGGCTCACATCCGCTTTGTCGCGGAACGCTTGAGCCGCCTTCTCCAAGCCAATCGGAGTTACGCCCTGCTCGAACTTCACGGCATCGGTCCACGAATAGCTGTAACCGGTTACCTGGCCTTCTCCGTTCACGGACACTTGAATGCCATCCTGCGGAAAAGGCACGTCCCCGACGAGACGATCGAAGCGGATATTGTACTGATAATCGCCGTTCAACGGCGGGCGGAACGATTGTTCTTGGCGGTCGTTGTAACGAAGCTCCTTCCGGTCTGCCGGGTTCAGCTTATCGATCCATTGGGACGCGATTTCCTTCGCACCTTGGAAGTTCACTTTCGGCGGGTAACTCGGTTTGTAATTCGGATCGTTGTTATAGAAAGAGTACCCTGTCAGTTTGCCGGTTAACCCGTTGATCGTGATGTTGATGCTGCCGTAATCGTGATCTTTCGATCTCTTGGCGTAGTACAGATTCCAAGTCGGAACCGGTTTCTGCCGGAACACCGCGTAAGCATTCAGGTTAACCGATTGCAGCGCATACCCTTCGGGAAGGTCGATGTACGATTTGGCCAATTCGATGGCCCGTTCTTTCGTAATGTTCACGTTGCTTGGCAGCGTCTCTTCCTTGCCTTTCGCCGGTGCGCCGACGCTGCTTGACGGAGATGCCGCTTCGTCCGCCCAGGCAAGCGGAGCATAGGTAAGAAGGAGTGCGGAGGCGACGGCGATCGAGCTGGCTTTTTTGATCAGTTTCAAGCGAATCTTCCTCTCCTTATGAAGGCTTATCAATCCACTATATTGACGCCCTCACCATGGAAAAAGTTGCCGAAGCGACGCGCCGATGCATAAAAAAATACGTTCAGCGGGCGCAGGGCTCACGCTTGCTTGAAATTTCCCGGGCTAATCGCTATAACTGTATATAGACCCTACCGGGCCTTGAAGGAGATTAGACCATGACGCGAAAGTTGTTGACCGGCCTTCTGGTCGCTGTAATACTCATCAGCCTGCTTGAGCTGTGGGGAACGAATCCGAAGCAGACGTACCGCGATCAAGTCGCCGTACTGATGTACCACCACGTACACGACACGGACCAAAGCTCAAGCACCGTCAGCAGCGCTCTGTTTCGCGACCAGCTGTCGTATTTAAAAAAACAAGGCTACACCTTCATCTCGCTCTCCGAATTCATCCGATTTTACGAAGGGGCCCCCGTGCCCGAGAAGGCGGTGCTCGTTACGTTCGACGACGGGTACAGAAGCTTCTATGACTATGCGTTTCCGATTCTAAAAGAACTCGATATCCCCGCGGTTAATTTTATCGTCACGCAGGATTTGGCTGCTCCCGACGACCCCTCGATTCCGGCGCTGAGCCGGGAAAATATCCGCGAGCTGCTCGGCTACCGGGCCGGGATGTTCGACGTACAGTGTCACTCTAACGCGCTGCATTATAAAGCAGGACGTGAAGGAGCGTTGACCGGCCGGCTCGAAACAGGCGGCGGTCCGGAGAACGAAGCGCAGTATATCGAGAGGGTAAGCCAGGACAGCCAAGCATGCGCGCAGCGGCTGCAAGAGCTGTACGGCAGCCCGGACGCAGCCAAGGCGTATGCCTATCCGTTCGGCATTTTCTCGGATACGGCCAAGTCTCTTATACGGGACGCCGGATTCCGGTACGCGTTCACGATCGTCAGCGAGATGGCGACGCGCAGCTCCAATCCCATGGAAATCCCGCGCATCAATGCGGGCAACCCGAGCATCAAGCCGGAGCATCTGGATAAGCAAATTCAATTGCGGGTCGAACGCGTCCATAAACCGGCAGGGGCTCGATCCGTCCCTGTACAATAGCGGAACTAACGTTCGCTATTCCCACGGAATGAGCCGTACTTAACAAAAATAGCGGAACGGTGATACCTTATTGTTCCAAAAGTCAGGGCTCAAGGCCCGTTTTGGCGGCGAATAAGATACCTCTGTTCCGCTATTTCGATTTAGCTGCCTGATTCCAGCCAAATGCAGATACCGGCGTTCCGCCAATTCCGGCGAAAGCCAGCGATGCGAGCTGCACGCACCGGGTTTCGCAGCGGCGGCATGCGCCGCACTGCTGCGCCCGGCTAGACGTCACCGTACCCGGCGCGCTCAACCGCGCAGCGCGAACGCCTCCGCGAGCAGCTCGTAGGAGCGCAGCCGGGCTTGCGGATCGGCCGTGACGGTGACGACGATGAGCTCGTTCACCCCGTACTCCTCGCTGAACGCAAGCATACGCGCTTTCGCCTGCTTGGGATCGCCGACGATCATCCGGTTTCGGTTCACTTGGATGCGCAGCCGGTCCCACTCCGTGTACGGGTAGGCGACGGCCTCCTCGCAGGTCGGGAACGGCCGCTGAAATTGGCCCTGCTCGCGCAGCAGGATCGACAGATCGAGCGGCACAGCGATCCGCTCCGCTTCCTCTTCGGTATCGGCGCAGATGACCATCACGCATACATTCGCGCGGGGAGCGCGGCCGAGCGGCCCCGGCCGGTAATCGGCGAAATAACGCCGCATCGCCTCATGGCCGCCGTCGCCGTTAATGAAATGGGCGAACGAGAACGCCGCCCCAAGCTCGGCCGCGCGTTCCGCGCTGAAGCCGCTCGAGCCGAGCAGCCAAATGTCGGGCGCCGTCTCCACCAGCGGAGCCGCGCGCACGCCCTCGAACCGGTGGCCGGGCTCCAGCCGGTCGCTTAAAAATCCGGCCAAGTCGCGCAACGTCTCGCCGAACAGCTCATCCCGCTCCTTCGGCCGCCCGTAGCGCAGCGCCTGCGAAGCGATCGGCATCCCGCCGGGGGCCCGGCCGATGCCGAGATCGACGCGGCCGGGATACAGCGCTTCAAGGACGCGGAAATTTTCCGCGACCTTGAACGGGCTGTAGTGCGGCAGCAGCACGCCGGCCGAGCCGATGCGGATGCGCGACGTGTGCGCACCGAGCGCCGCGAGCAGCACCTCCGGCGATGAGCCGGCCAGTCGCGACGTGTCGTGATGCTCCGACACCCAGAAGCGCGAGTAGCCCCAGCGCTCAGTCTGTTTCGCCAATTCGACGGTATGCCGAATCGCGTCGCCCGCCTGATAGCCGGGGAACACCGGCGATTGATCCAATATGCCCAGCTTCAACATCGCAGCCGTCTCCTCTCGCAGCGCCAACCTTTAGCGGTTGTCGACTTTTTCCGGATACAAGTCGTGGTTCAGCAGCCGATGCTCGGCCATCTGCTCGTATTTGGTGCCGGGGCGGCCATAATTGCAGTACGGATCGATTGAAATGCCCCCGCGCGGCGTAAATTTGCCCCATACTTCGATGTATTTCGGGTCCATCAGCTTGATCAGATCGTTCATGATGATGTTCATGCAGTCCTCGTGGAAATCGCCATGGTTGCGGAAGCTGAACAAGTACAGCTTCAGCGACTTGCTCTCAACCATCCGAATATCGGGGATATAGCTAATATAGATCGTCGCGAAATCCGGCTGGCCCGTAATCGGGCACAGACTGGTGAACTCCGGACAGTTAAACTTCACAAAATAGTCCCGGTAAGGATGTTTATTATCGAAGGACTCGAGCATTTGCGGCGCATACTCCATCGGGTATTTCGTTTTCTCGTTGCCGAGCAGCGTCAAGTCCAGTTCGTCTTCTTTCCTGCCTGCCATAGTAAGTGTCTCCTTTCGCAATCGCACGCTGGGTACGAGTCCCATTATATCGCATTGTCTATGAAAAAACACGCCGGAGCGCCGCCTCCCCCGCCTTCTCCTGCGGGAAAAACGGCACCCTGCCGCGTCTGTGCCCGGGCTCGCGAGCTGCCGGTTTGACGGCGGAATAACGATTTCGATAATATGGAAGCATATGACAAAATAAACCTGGAGGTACACGTTCCATGAATGCCGTCATTCAGCTGCTGCAAAGCCACCGTTCCATCCGCAAATTCAAAGACATTCCACTGCGAAAGGAACAGCTCGAGGCGATCGTGACCTCGGCCCAGATGGCGTCGTCATCCAGCAACGTGCAAGCATACAGCATCGTCGCGGTGTCCGATCCGGATAAAAAACAAACGCTCGCCCGCCTCGCCGGCAATCAAACGTACGTGGCGCATAACGGCATGTTCCTGGTCTTCTGCGCCGACCTGAACCGGCTGCAGATCGCCACAGCGCAGCACGGCGAGCCGTTCCATCAGAACGCCGAAAGCTTCATCGTCGCCACCGTCGACGCCGCGCTCGCCGCGCAAAATGCCGCCGTAGCCGCCGAATCGCTCGGCCTCGGCGTCTGTTACATCGGCGGCATCCGCAACGCGCCCGATGAAGTCAGCCGGCTGCTCGAGCTGCCGCAGCTGGTCTATCCGATCTTCGGGCTGTGCATCGGCGTCCCCGATCAGGAGCCGACGATTCGCCCCCGGCTGCCGCTTGCAGGCCTGCTGCACGAGAACGCCTATAGCGACGAAGCCGTCCGCAGCGGCATAGAGGCTTACGACCGCACGATGCACGAATATTACAAAGTACGTACGCAAGGCCGGACGTTAACGAACTGGTCGCGCGGCATTGCGGACAAGTACCGGAAGCCGGTGCGGGCGCACATTCGGCCGTTTTTGGAGGGACAAGGGTTTCGGCTCGATTAACGGTTCCGTACGATTCAGCGTTTGCGGTCCATGTACTTCAGCGCCTCCCGGGCGCTGAGCGGAGAGAGCGCCGTCTCGGCCACGAAGCGGCGCACCGCAGTCTCGTCTGTTTTGGAATACTCGCGCAGCGCCCAGCCGATCGCCTTGCGGATGAAAAACTCCTTCGAATCGGCGCACTGCCGGATTAACCGGAATAACAACTCCGCGTCCGTACCGGACTTGTACCGGAGCTGAAACAGAAGCGCCGTGCGCTGCAGCCACATCGAATCGGAGTTTATCCACCTGTCCGCATAGGTCTCGATCAGATCGGGACGTCTGCTCAGGATGGCGCCTACCGCATGGCCGGCCAACAGATCGACCGTATCCCACCACGGCTTCGTTACAATCAGCTCTTCAAGCAGCGCGAGGTGCTCCGCGGACAAGGTCCGCTCCCGCTTGTCCAGCAGCACCAGGGCCGCGTACTGGAACTCCCGCTCCGGCAGACGCCATAGCATGCGCAATGTTTCCTGCAGCCGGTCCCCGACGGGAATTCCATGCTCCTTGATTAATTCGCGCATCAGCTGCTTTAGCTCCGGCGACCGAATGCCCAGAAAAGCGAACTGATCCCGCATATAGGCCCGCATCGGTCCCGCCTTTTCCTCATCGGCATACGGCCTTAACCAAGCCTCCAGCTTATCCGTATAAATCCGGGGCTCCAGCACCGCCGACTTCTCTTTCGTCGTCATGTTCTTCAACCCTTTTTAGTCTAAATGTACGCCACCTCGACAACTTCGGCAAGAGACGCGGATCGATCCGTTGAATCGCCGGACGCTGAGCGGTACAATAGAAGGATTCGGGCACAAGGACCGGAACCTTTGGAGAACCGGTTCCGTCTAACAGATATCATCACTTGCGAAAGAAGGAATTATCATCATGCGAAATGCTCGACCCACCTGGTATACGGTGGGCGCACTCGCCTGCCTGCTGGTTATCGCTTCCGGCTGCGGCGATGCGTCTTCCCAGAACGCGGCGGGACAAACCGCCGTTCCGACAACGCCCCCTGCTTCGGAAGCGCCGAATTCCGGCGCAAACGGCACGAATCCGCAAGCATCGGGCGGCGACGCCGGGACGAAGCCCGTCCAGCCGGCAGCACCGGCGCCAGGGACAGACAGTACGAACACAAAGCCGGACCCCAAAGGGGCAAGCGGCAGCTCGACTGCACCCGGCGCTTCCAAGGGCGAGGCCGTTCAAGTGGTCGCTAAGCCTGCGGAGATCGCTGTGCTCGTCAACAAAACCTCCAAGCTGCCGGAAGACTACAAGCCGCAGGATCTGGTCGATCCGAACGTGCCTTTTACGTTCAAGGAAAAGCTGGAGAAACGCAAAATGCGCAAGGAAGCGGCCGCTGCCCTGGAGAAACTGTTCCAGGCCGCTAAGGATGCCGGACTACCGCTGGCCGGTGTATCCGCCTACCGTTCGCACGAAAC
This sequence comes from Paenibacillus sp. tmac-D7, assembly GCF_006519665.1. Taxonomy (NCBI): domain Bacteria; kingdom Bacillati; phylum Bacillota; class Bacilli; order Caryophanales; family Paenibacillaceae; genus Paenibacillus; species Paenibacillus sp. tmac-D7. The sequence goes on from NZ_VIDW01000015.1 coordinate 21,944, forward strand.
GCAAACGGCCCTCTACAACAACTACGTGAAGCAGGAAGGGGAAGAAAAGGCGAACAAGTACAGCGCCAAGCCCGGCCACAGCGAGCACGAAACGGGGCTGGCCATCGACGTTGCCGGCAGCAACGGCAAATGTCCGGCCCAAGACTGCTTCGGCGCGACCCAAGAAGCCAAATGGCTGGCGGAGCATGCCCACGAATACGGCTTCATCATCCGCTACCCGAAAGGCAAGGAAGCCATTACCGGCTACCAGTACGAGCCGTGGCATTTGCGTTATGTCGGCGTGGATCTCGCCAAGGATATCGTGAAGCAAGGGCTGACGCTGGAGGAGTACACAGCCAAGGGCGTACCGGTGAACAAGGCAAAGTAACGCTTGCTGCGAGGCCCGGTGCTGTATAGCCCGTGTTTGCAAGGCCCGTGCTTGCAAGCGCGGGCTCGGGGCGCTGTACAGGACGCTTGCTTGGAGACATCCGGTTGCGCCTGCAGCCTGACTCTCGAGATTACACCCGGAATTGGCCGATCAGGGCGGACAACCGGCCGGACATCGTATGCAGCACCTCGGCCGATGAAACCACCTCCTCCATCGAGGCGTACTGCTCCTCTACGCTCGCTGAGACATCCTGCGTATGGGCTACGGCCCTTTCGGCAATCGTCTGTACCTGCCGCACCTTGTCTACGACGCTGTGCGATTGCCGCACGACGTGCCCGGACTGATCGCCCGCTTCTCCGATGCAGAGCGCCGCTTCTTCGACGGACTGCTGGATGCGGTGAAACGCGTCGCCTGCGTGCCGCACGACGTCCATACCGGTTTCCACCTCGCGCAACCCCGTTTGCGTCGAGGCGATAACCCGGTCCTTCTCTTGCGAAATGCCTGCTATCATCTCCACAACCTTGCCGGCTGCGGCGGACGTCTGAACGGCCAGCTTACGCACTTCTTCCGCGACGACCGCGAAGCCTTTGCCCGCTTCGCCGGCTCGCGCCGATTCGATCGATGCGTTCAGCGCCAGCATGTTCGTTTGCTTCGCGATGGCGGCGATCGCTTCGTTCACCTTCATGATCTCCATCGTCCGGCTGCCTAACCGCGAGACGCCTTCGGCCATGACGGTCATCGTGCTGCGGATCGAGTCCATTTGCCCGCTTACGGTGGCGATGGCTTGTCTGCCCCCGGCCGCGGTTGTAAGGGCGGCCGACGATTTGGCATCCGCCGTTGTTGTCGCACCGGCGATGTGATCGACGGAACGCGACATCGTTTCCATCAAAGAGACACTTTCGTTGACGGATTGCATCTGCTCCGACGTGCCGGTTGCGATATCCCCGACGATCTCCGTGATCCGCTCAAGCGAATGGCTGACCTGCTCCGAGCTGCCGCTCAGCCGCTCAGCAGCGCCCGCCACCTCTTCCGCATGCTCGGTCAGCTCCATGACCATGGTCCGCAGCTCCGCTTTCATTCCATTAAAGGCCGACGCCAGCTTGCCTATCTCGTCGCAGCTTGTCACTTGGATATCGGAAACCGTCAAATCGCGGGACGCGATAGCTGCGGCCGCCTGCGCCATAGCGCGAAGCGGCTTGACGATAAAGCGCGAGAGCAGAAATCCGGCCGCTATAGCGAACGCCAACGCAGCGGCGCTTACCCCGATCAGCGAGCGGATCGTCTTCGCAACCAACTGCTCGTTCGCCGCTTGCTTCCCCGTCATCAGCTGCTGCTCGATCTGTTGAATGCGCGTCGAGGATTGGGTCAACGTTTCCGACAACGGGATCGACCACATTAACGCTTCCGTCCTCGCAAGCCCCGGCTCACCCCGGTTGAGGTAATCCGTAATTTTCTGCGTCAAACGGGCGAACGTGGCGTTCGCTTCGGCCAGCTTCCGCACCTCGCTCCGCTCTTCATCGGTTTCCGACAGCTGCTCGAGCTGCGCGATCGATTCCGACAACTTCGCATTCACGGTTGCAAGAACCTGTTCTTTCTCCTTCGACGGATCGACCAACAGGCCGAACAGCAGCGAGTTTTGCCGTTCCGTCTGTTCGCGGATGCCCCCGACCTGCTCAAGAACGGCTAGTCCCCTGTCGATCAAGGACTTGTAGGAGCCTTGCATCTGCTTTAAGAATAAGAATGAAAACAAGCTGTTCAAAGTAACGAGCAACGAAATGACGATAAAAACACCAACCACTTTTTGTCTCAACGTCATGCTGACAGCGCCCCCTTTACGGTCATGTCGGATATGCCGGCACACCCTCACCGCCAACCGCTATTGTTAAAAAAGCTGCCAGTTTCTCGCTGGCAGCCTCTGTCCATCATTATTTCTTAGCCAAGTATTTGCGGATGTCGAAAGCGACCGCCGCGACGATGATTAAGCCTTTAATAATCAATTGCCAGTAAGGACTCACTCCGACGAAGGTCAAGCCGTAGTTGATGACCCCGAAGATCAGCACGCCGGCCAGCACGCCCGGCACCGTACCGATCCCGCCAGCCGTCGATACGCCCCCGACAACGCATGCCGCAATGGCGTCAAGCTCATACATGTTCCCGTAGTTGTTCGTCGCGCCGCCGGTTCGCGCCGCTTCGAGAACCCCGCCGAGGCCGTACAGCGCACCTGCGATCGCGTAGATGTAGATCAGGTTGCGTGCAACGTTAATCCCGGATACGGTCGCCGCCTGCACGTTGCCGCCGATGGCGTACATGTTTTTGCCCAGCCGTGTTTTATTGAAAATAACCCACACGATAAGCGACACGATGACCGCGATAATGACAATGTAAGGAATGGAGTACGGCCCGTTAGGCCCGACAAACCCGGATCCGATGTCCGTAAAATCTTTGCGCAACCCTGCAATCGGCTGCGATTCGTTCGGTTTCATATCGAAGTAAATCGAGTTGACGCCGTATACGATGACCATCGTGCCTAAGGTGGCAATGAACGGCGGCACATTGAGCTTCGCCACCACCCAGCCGTTGATAAGCCCGACGATCAAGCCTGCGAGAATGCCGAACACAATCGGAAGCCCTACCCACAGCTCAGGCAGGTCGGGGAAGAAGCGTCTCGGGTAATCGCTGATCTGCAGCATCGAGGCCGACAACACCGCCGATAAACCGACGACGCGTCCGGAGGACAAGTCGGTGCCGCCCGTAATCAGGATGAAGGCGGCCCCTAGAGCGATAATGGCCCGCGTCGAGTTTTGCAGCAAAATATCCCGGAGAATATCGACGGACAAAAAGCGCGGATCTTTAAAGGCAATCCCGACCACCAGCAGGATCAACACGATGTAAATGGCGTTTTGGGTGACGAACCCGGTTAGTTTTTTTGTATCCATGTTCCTATTCCCTCCGTTAACCCAGGTGCTTGGCAGCCAGGCGCATGATTTCTTCTTCGGTCGCTTTAGCACCGTCTATAATGCCGGACAGACGTCCGTCAGACATGACCATGATCCGGTCCGACATCCCGAGCAGTTCGGGCATCTCCGAAGAAATCATGATGATACTTTTGCCCTGCTTGGCCAGATCGGCAATGATCGAGTAAATTTCGAACTTCGCACCGACGTCGATGCCGCGAGTCGGTTCGTCCAGCATCAAAATTTCAGGTTCGGTAAGCAGCCAACGTGCAAGCAGCACCTTTTGCTGATTGCCGCCCGATAAATTTTTGATCAGCGTCTTGTAATTCGGGGTTTTGACCCGCAGCTTCCCGATATTTTGATCCGTATCGATCCGGGCTTTATGATCATTGACCAGCTTCAACGGATTCAAATAGCGGTCCAGGTTGGCGATGATCGTGTTCTCTTTAATGTTCAGCACCGGAAAAATCCCGGTCACCCGGCGTTCTTCCGTGAGCAGCGCGATCTTGTGCTTCTTCGCGTCGATCGGCGTCTTGATCTTCACTTTCTTCCCGTGGATGTGGATCTCGCCCGAAGCGACCGTGCGCAGACCGAACAACGCTTCGATCAGCTCCGTCCGCTGGGCGCCCACCAATCCGCCGACACCGAGCACCTCGCCTTTGCGCAGCTCGAACGATACGTCGCGGAACGATTTGGGGTGCGGGCTCGTCAGCCCGTCTACCTTCATCAGCACGTCGCCCGGCGTATTATGCCGTTCCGGGAAGCGTTGACTGAGATCGCGTCCGACCATTCGCTGAATGATCAGGTCGGTCGTCAGCTCTTTGGCCTCCCAAGTGCCGATCAGCCTGCCGTCGCGCATGATCGTGACATCGTCGGAAATCCGCAAAATCTCCTCCATTTTGTGAGAGATATAAATAATGGAGACGCCGCGACTGCGCAATTGATGAATGATCTTAAATAATTGCTCGACCTCGTTGCCGGTCAGGGAAGATGTCGGCTCATCCATGACAATGACTTTGGATCGGAAGGAAACGGCCTTGGCGATTTCGAGCGATTGGATTTTCGACACGGACAGCTCGCGAACGATCGTGTACGGATCGATATCCATGTCCAGGTCTTGAAAAAGCTTGACGGTATCTTCATACATTTTCTTATGATCGACTATTTTGAACGGCCCGAAGCCTTTCACCGGAAACCGGCCGAGCCAGATGTTTTCCATCACATTGCGGAACGGAACGGGATGCAGCTCTTGATGAATCATGGAGACTCCCATACTCAGCGCATCCTTCGAATGGTTAATGCTCACTTGACGGCCTTCCAGGATGATGTCGCCGCCGTCCGGCTTATAGATGCCGAATAAACATTTCATCAGCGTCGATTTACCCGCGCCGTTCTCCCCCATCAGCGCGTGAACCGTACCCGGGCGCACCTTGAGGGTGACCCCGTCCAGCGCCTTCACGCCGGGAAATTCTTTCGTAATTTGATTCATCTCAAGCAAATAACGGGTTTCCGTCATTGATTAACGCCTCCTTGCGCCTGAAACGCCTCGCCCTCTGACATTCAGAGGCTTATGAGGGAAATAACATGGAAAAGGGCAAGGGCTTAAGCATGCATTCTCCCTTGCCCCTGCCCCGATTTCTACGCTGTCTTATTTCGCGTCGTTCATGTTTTCTTTTGTAATTTTTTTATAAGGAACCCATACGTATTTGCCGTCTGTGAGCTCATAACCGATGTTGTCTTTGGATGGCGTTTGGCCGGAAGCTAACACTTGCGCCAGATTGAGCGTCGCTTTACCCTGGTTTTTCGCGTCGTTCAATACGGTTCCAAGCATCGTGCCGTCTTCAAGCGCTTTCAGCGCAGGAGCCGTCGCGTCTACGCCGACAACCGGAATGTATTTGTTGTCTTTGAAGTACCCTTTCGCCTTCAATGCTTCGATCGCGCCGAGCGCCATGTCGTCGTTGTTCGCGAAGACCGCTTCAATTTTATCGCCATGGGACGCGAGGAACGCGGCCATTTTCTCCTGACCTTTTACACGATCCCACATCGCCGTGTCTTCCGCGAGCTTCTCGACCTTGATGCCGGCGTCTTCGACCGCTTTCACGGAGAACTTCGTGCGCAGCTCGGCGTCCTGGTGACCCGGCTCGCCTTTCAGCATGACGTATTGAAGCGCGCCGTCTTTGTTTTTATCCGCTTCCGGATGGGATTTGAAGTAGTCTACGACCAATTGGCCGGACATCGTACCGGACTGCTCCGCTTTCGCGCCGACATAATAGACTTTATCCCATTTCTTCATATCGTCGGCCAGCGGCTCGCGGTTGAAGAAGACGACCGGAATGTTCGCGCCTTTCGCTTTGTCGATAATGACGCCCGCTGCCGTACGGTCAACGGCGTTGATCGCCAGACCGTTTACTTTTTTCGTGATGAACAGGTCGACTTTATCGTTTTGCGTCGGCTGCGAGTTTTGGCTGTCTACGATGTCGACCTTCGCTTTGCCTTCGGCTGCTGCGGAAATGGCGTTCCGAACGCCGGTCATGAACGTATCGTCAAATTTGTAGATCGCGACGCCGATCGTCGGCTGAGCTGCCGCCGCTCCGCCGGAGCTAGAGCTAGCCGCCGGCGCAGCGCCTGTGTTCGCCCCGGTTTTGCCCGAAGAGCCGCAACCTGCAACCGTTGCCGCCAGAGCAGCTGCGACTACCATGGATACCACTTTTTTGTTCATTGTCTAAAGACCTCCCATTTACTTGTTTGAATGGAATGTGCTGCTTACATGTTCATTATGGTAGATTTATTTCGATTTTCCCATGCAAAATTCTCATGTGTTCTATCGAAATTCTCATGTGTTTAACCTTTGGCTTACATTGGTTTGAAAGCTTTTCGTTTGTTATCGGGAAAATGGTGCGACATATAAAATCATCCTATTCGGAGTATATGTTTCCTCGACATTCGAGCATAGACCAATTGATAGGAGATACACACCCAATGCTTCCCTTCTCTGACTCGAACACGATATTTGAACCCCTTATCCTTAACGTAAAAAGCGGCATTATAGTAGTCATATATCCATTGGCGGAGCGGATTAAAGAAACTCCAATACACGTTGGTAAAATCGACTACAATACGGTCTATGGAAACTTTGACTCCTTGCATGTTCAGCCCCCCGACCGGAAATTTTTTTAACGAATTTCCGTCTATTAGTTAGAGGGCAAGGCCTGATCAAAGATCATGATTAGCTGAATTTGCTTGGCTTCGTCCTCCCCCTGTAACCGTTAAGTCCTTTTGAACATTTTTCGATAATTAGGAATGAACATTTCGCTGGTAAATGACCGTGGCTTGACATGGAGCCTCTGTGGGCATGATTCATTGCAAAAGCGGCGTCCCCACTGGGTTTTGCCTTGCCAAAGCAGGCTATCATGCCCACCACTCCATGTAAAGCCACTGGAAAATAGTGTTCAAAATTATTTATCGCTCATTGTTCATTGCTATTTAACGGTTACACCCCCGCCCGATGCGGTGCATGGTGCGTTGGGGTGTCGGTTGTCCCAATACATAAAAAGAAAACCACAATACGAGGGTTTATTCGCATTGTGGCTAATTGCTTCTTATTTCAAATCTCGTCTCTCGTAATTATTGTTTCTCACCCATACAGCGGTTAATTTTTCAACTACCTCATTTTCATTCATTTGACCCACTATGCCAATTTCTGAATACAGTCTCTGAAATTCTTCTTTAAGAATTAAAGCTGAATATTGTTTATCGTTCACCCACTTTTCATCAATTAAAATTCTTACCGCAGATATTGGATAGGGTAGTTCGTGATTTATTAGGTATAACCAAACTCTCATGCCATACCTAATTTCAAGAGGTTTTGAAAATTCCTCTTTATTTTGGACGGACACCTCAATATAACGACTTCCTTCTTCCACTTGGTTATTTATGATTTTGAGTTCTTTGTCTTTTAGTAAGTCCTCAAAAATTCCAATGTATTTATTCTTGACCTTCACTTCAACATTACCAATCTTTGACAAGTCGCTCTTCAATCTTGTTTCGGTTATTTTCGTACCAGGCTTAGCCAACCCGTTAAAGATGTAAATTACAAATGCTGAGATAATCAAAAGAATACTTATAACAAGGATACTTTTGCGTTTAATTGCCACGGCGTACCACCTTTCTATGGCTTTATCCACTGCCAAATAGCATTAAATGTTTTAGTTAAGTTTGTTACTCCATTATCATCTTTATCTTGGGAAAAATAATCAGCATGATTACCAATAATATCTATTCTTTGGCGATTAGCAGGGGCGTATTTATCAGAATCTAGTCCTAAAAATCCTCCTGCCCATGTGCCAAGTCGAGGCACAGGGTCCAAAAAATCATACAAATAAGAAACTCGTTCTTGGAATGATGGGGAAATTCTTACTTTTGGCGAGCCTATTTGAACAACTTGCTTCACAGTATACCCATCTACTTTTTCAGCAACTTTTGCACCATGGTATCCAGCAACTCCCCCACCACTATGACCAATGAAAACAAGTTCACCACCTGCAAAATAGTCCTTGACTTTTTTTCTGACCTCTTGTCCACCTATCGAAGATTGAGCGTCATCCTCAGCAAGCATCATGTCGTGACGAACATCTAACATTTGACCTGCCATATTGGCTGAATTATCTACGTAAGGGAAAATCGCCTTTACAAATACATCCTTCCCCACAGCAATATATTGGTCTATAACTTTCTGCTTTAAGTCATCAAAAAAGTCCTGACTTGTCTCAATTCCTGCAACCACAAATATGGTGTAGTCACAATTTTGCTCACAATACTTATGTCCACTGGGGTCAATATACTTCAATGGATTATTCTCCACATACGTATACAAATTCAACGTTAGCGGATTCCACATGTCCCCTTTATACGTATCCTTATTAATAAACCGCCCCATACTCGGATCATACCAGCACGCTCTGAGGTACTGCAAGCTTGTTGTACTATCCCATAACTCTCCACTGTACCTAAAAGGTTGCGGAATGCTCTCGCTTTGCGAAACGTTATTCCCCCAGATATCGTAAGCGTAGTGGTTTAGCCGTGCACCTGTATGGTCACGTAATTCGACGACGTCTCCATGGCCGTTATTCAGATAATACGCAGTGCCTAGTGCATCCTGTCTGGCTATCAGTCCATTGCCTCGGATATACCTAGCCTTAAGAAATGCTGCTCCATTAGCCGTAGCGGTTCCTTCGGCAACCAATTGGCTGCCATCCCAATAATATCTCGTCGTCACCCCGTTCTCGGTCCGCTCCCACAGCAAGCCGTCACCGTTACACTTGTAAGATACCGTGGGGCCATCCTTACGGACAACTTGGGTTAGTCGGTCCCGTTTATCATACGTGTAAGCAGCATCCGGACTTCGAAAGGATGCTCCGTCTTCATGCCCGTCCGATTCCCCCGTGAAACGTAATCGTAAGTCTCGTTAAACTGTGAGGACGTGGATATGCGACTTAAGGGATCATAGGTAAACGAACTCGCCCGCCCCCGCTACATGCGTACCATGGCCGTTGTCATCCTCGTAGGAAGCCCCGTTCCCGACAAAAGACACGCCTCCCGTTACTCTTAAATCTTCATGCCGCAAGGCAATACCCGTATCCAGCACAGCTACTTTAACGCCTTTACCCTTATATCCCAAGTTCCATGCGTAAGTGGCTTGTACGACATTGACACCCCAATCCACGGTCTGTGCGGCAGCATAAAGCTCAATGTCCGGCTCAACCGATTGAATCTGGGGATTTCTCTTTAAGCTCTCGATTTCTTTCTTGGAGACGGTAACGCCTAGTGAACGAAGATGCTTACTATCCCGCCTTATCTTACCTTTGGCCTTCGTAATTAAGGCTTTATCAGGCTTGTCCTTAAAGGTTACATTTATTTGTTGTTCGGTATCGTCATCATTCTTTTTGTGAACCGAAACGGCGGGCGCCTGTTTCGGCTCCTTGCTATCGAACCATCCGGTTAATTCAGGGCCTCCTGCTTGTTCCTGATCTATGTACTCTCTAATATTAGGAAGTTTTGTTGAATATTGTCGAAGCCAATAAAAAAACCTAAAGCCTGCGCTCTAAACAGAGTCGCAAGCTCCAGGCTTCCCGCTAAGTTACTTCACAAACGGGAACAGCAGCTTCTGATTATCCGACCAGAACATGTTGTTCTGGTCAATGACCGTCGTGCCTGTGTCGTAACGAGCAGGCACCTTCTTGCTCCCGCCGAGCAAGTCGACCGCATACTTGACGCCCAGATAGCCCATGCTGAACGGATTCTGGATGATCGTCGCCTGAATGACGCCCTCCTGGAGGTATTCGATATCCTCCAGGGTGCTGTCGAACGTGACGACCTTGACCTTACCCTGCAGCCCGAGCCGCTCGATCTCCTCGGCGACGCCGATCGAGGACACGGCGTGCAGCGCCACGATCCCGTCGACCGGCTCGGCGGATTGCACGAGCTGCCGGGCATGCTCGCCGCACAACCGCTGATCGGAGTAGCAATACGTCTTATCGGCGATCCGGATATCCGGATGCTGCGCCAGCGACTCCAGCACGCCGCGTTCGCGCTCGGCCGCATTCCTTGCATCCGGCTTGTAGCTGACGAGCGCCACGCGGCCCTTCCCGCCGAGCAGCTCGGCCAGCTTTTTCCCCGCTTTGCGGCCTGCTTCGTAGTGGTTGATGCCGATGAACGCCTCCGTCTTACCGGTCTCAACCTCCGTGTCGATCGCGATGACCGGCATCCGCTGCGCAGCGGCGCGTTTCACGGGCTCGGCCAAGGCGGCGCCGTCGTTAGCCGCAAGCACGAGCGCGTCGCGTTTGAAGTTAATCGCTTCTTCCACGTACTTCACCTGCCCCGCCACGTCTTCCTCTTGCACCGGGGCCTCGACAATCAGCTCGACGTTGAACTCTTTGGCGGCCGCTTCCGCCCCCGTGCGCACCGTTCGCCAGAAGTCGCTGTGCTGCGTCTTGAGCACCAGCGCCACTTGCTTCTTCGCCTCCGCGATATGCGGCTGCGTCGTCTCTTTGCTGCAGGAAGCGAGCAGCAGCGTCATGACGGCCAGCGTCAGCGCCGCCGTCCACCAGCGCCAACGCAGCTTCTTGCTCCGGTTCATACGCCCGCCCCCTCTCGCCCCGAGTCGAACGGGATCCACAGTGTGACCGTCGTTCCGACCTCCAGCTTGCTCTCGATCTCCAGACCGTAGCTTTCGCCAAAATGCAGCCGGATCCGCTCATGCACGTTCTTTACCCCGACGCCCGAGCCCTCATCGCTCCTGGCATCGCCGGAGAGCAGCCGCTCCAGCTTGTCCGGCGGAATGCCCGGCCCGTTATCGCGGACCTGAAGCCGTACCCGGCTGCCAAGCCGTTCCGCGGCGATCTCGATCAGCCCGTCGTCGACCATAATCTCCATGGCATGGTAGATGGCGTTCTCGACAATCGGCTGCAGGATAAGCTTCAGCGTCGGGACGGCCAACACCTCGTCGTCCGCCTCGATCACGAAGTCGAACTTGCGCTTGTAGCGCATTTTCTGAATGATAAGGTAATGGCGCACATGCTCCAGCTCATCCTGCACGGGAATAATATGCTTGCCCTTGCTGAGACTGATTCGGAAAAACTTGGACAAAGACGTAATCATCGTGATCACTTCTTCGCTCTTGCCGCTGCCTGCCATGCGCACAACCGAATTCAATGTATTATAGAGGAAATGCGGGTTAATCTGGGCTTGCAGCACCTCAAGCTCCCCCTTGCGCTTCGCTTCCTGCTCGTGGATGATTTGACCCATCAGCTCGCGAATGCGTACCACCATGAAATTAAAGCGGCGCGACAAGCGGCCGACCTCGTCCTCGCCCTGCACCTCCAGATGAATGTCGAAGTCCCCCTGCTCGACCTTGCGCATCGAACGTTCCAGCCGCTTGATCGGCATCGAGATGCGGGCCGACATGAAGGCCGAAATGAGCAGCACGAACACGATAACGAACAGCAGCAGCCACGAAATGAACGTGCCGATCTCTTTGCGCGTCGTCACGATTTCGTCCATATACGAGACGCCGATAATTTTCCAGCCGATGTTGTTTACCGTCTTGATGGTAATGAGACGCTTCTCGCCGCTGGAGGAATCGACATAATTGCCGAACGTATACTTGAGCGCCTGCTCCACGTTCTCGTACTTCAACCCGGCGTAGATCAGCTGCTGCTGCGGGTGGTATACGATATTGCCCGCCGAATCGTCAATGATGTACACGTATCCTTTCTTGCCCAGGCTGACGCGGCGCAGCAAGTCGTCGATGGTCCGAAAGTTGACGTCCACCAGCAGCACGGCGTTATACGTGCGGCCCTCGCGGTTGATCTTGATGCCTTTGCTCATCGACACGACCCATTTGTATTCGCCTTTATACAAGTTCTGTACGTGCGGGAGCGAGAAGGTCAGGTGGTTCGGGTTTTCCAGCGCCGCCCGAAACCAGCTTTGCTCGGTCAACCGGGTATTGGCGCGCATCGGCGAGGCGGGCAGGCCGTTAATCAACGTCCCATCCTCGCCGAACAAGCCCATCGACACGACATCGCTGCGCGTTTCGAGAATCGTGCCGATCTGCTCCAGCAGCCGTTCGTTCGACACGGCGTCGCCGGCTCGAACCTTACTATCGACCTTCTCGAACACCTGCGCCATATTTTGCAAATAAATCTCGAGATTATATTTGACCTGCTCCACAATCTGCTCATTGCTGAGGAACGCGTTCTGTTCGGCCGTCCCGGAAAACTTGTTGTACAGAATGCCGCTGACGACGATCATCACGAGCAGCGTAATCAGCGTGAACGAAGCCGTGATGATGAACTGGATGCTCTTGCCCCTCCACGTATCGAGCAGCTTGCGCCGCCAGCGTCCGGCTTTCATGAAGCGCCCTCCGACGAGGCGCCGCGGTATTCCTTCGGCGAAACCCCGACGTGCTTGCGGAAGCTGAAGCTGAAATAGTTCGGCTCCGTATAGCCGACCTTCTCGGCGATTTCGAATGCCTTCAGATCGGTCGTGCGCAGCAGCTCCTTGGCCGCCTCCATGCGAATGTGCATCAGGTAGGCGCCGAACGTCATTTTCGCTTCTTTCTTGAAAATGCTGCTGAAGTAGCCTGCGCTAATATGCAGATGGCCGCACACCTTGTTAATGGAAATATCGCTTTCGTGAAAGTGGTTCAACGTATATTCCTTCGCCTGATCGACCAGCGACTTGTACGTGCACTGCCGGTCGGATGCTATGGCCTGCACGAGGCGCGTGCACAGCCCGACGACCCAGCTCTTCGCTTCCTGCAGCTCGGCGAACCGGTGCAGCTCCGCCAGCGGCATGAAGTCCGCTCCGAAGATCGCGTCGAGGTCCGCCCGCGCGTCTTTGGCCGCCTTCAGAATCGCCGTCAAGATTTCCATCAGGTAAATCTGGTAATCCTTCACCGACACCTGCAGATCGACGATGCCTTCGAACAGGCTGTCCACGGTTTCTTGCATTTCCTGCGTCGTCCCGACCTTCAGGCAGCGGATCAACGCGTGCTCCTTCAACTCGTCAAATCGCAGCTTTTCCACAAAACGAGTCTCCACGTCGTCGATGCTGATCAGCCGGTTGCCTCCGAGAATAAGCCGGTAGTCAAGCGCCAGCTCCGCATCCTGATGCGAGTAGGACAAATCGGTCACATCGCAGCAAACCGTACCGATGCCGATCGTCACGGTAAATTTTAAATATTTTTCGATGCTTTGACGTACTTCTTCCATGATCGTAAGCGTTTTCTTTATAGCCGGTTCGTTGGCCTCGTCCCGGTGAATTGTAATCGCCACCAGCTGTCCGTTGTGCAAAAAGACGAGTCCGAGGTTGTGCTTGTCGGCAATTTCCTCCGTCACGTTCAGGGCAGCGAACGCTTTTAGCTCCATATCGTTGGAAAAACGCAGCGATTCGGCCGATTGTCCGGCCCCCGGCTCCTCTTCCCCCGGTTTATCGAGGCTGATGACCGAGACGACATACGAGTCGCCATCCAGCTCGATTTGATAGTTTCGGCACTTCTCCTCAATCTGGCGGCGCGGCAGCTTGCGCGTGACCAGCGATGACAGAAATACTTCGCGCAGTACCGGCAGGCTTTGACGGTAATGCTCCTGCAGCGTCAGCATGTTCTTCTTGCGCTCGGTCTCCTCATCGATCTGCTCCTTGATTTTGACCAGCACGTCGATCAGTTCCTGAGCAGAGAACGGCTTCAGCACATACTCGTCGATCTGCAGCTTAATCGCCTTCTGGGCATACTCGAACTCATCGAAGCCGGTGAGGATGATCACCTTCGTCGTCGGGTACCGCTCGCGAATCCATTCGGACAGCTGCAGGCCGTCCATGAACGGCATCTTGATATCCGTCACCACGACGTCCGGCACCCACCGTTCGATCAATTCCATCGCGTCCTTGCCGTTCTCCGCCGTGTCCGCCACCTCGAAGCCGTATCGCGCCCAGTCGATTTCCTGCACGATCCCTTCTCGGACGTCTTCTTCGTCTTCTGCCAAAATCAGCTTGTACATCGTCCGGTCCCCCATATCCTCACATTTGTGTAATCAATGTACCAGAAAAAAAAACCGTTTGGAAGTAGGAAACTGAAGGGGAAAGCCGCGGTTTGGACGTCTATGAAGAAGGCCGGCCGGCCCGGAACGCATAGCCGTTTCGCAAGAGGCATGCGGGACGGTTATCATGAGGTTTCGGACAAGGGCATAAATTGGATAAAAAGCATGATTTCATGTCGGGAGGAAACTACACTGTTGAACTTATGGGAAATTTTCGTTGCCATCGTGCTAGGCATTGTAGAAGGGTTGACCGAGTTCGCTCCGATTTCGTCGACCGGGCATATGATCATCGTGGACGACCTGCTGTTCCGCTCGAAGGAGCTGTTCTCGCCCCCGGTGGCCAACACCTTCAAGGTCGTCATTCAGCTAGGCTCGATTATGGCTGTCGTTGTCGTATTTAAAGACCGATTCCTGAACCTGCTCGGATTGAAAAAAAATATAACGGTCGACCAAAGACTCGGCGATAGACTGAAGCTGGGACAGATCATCGTCGGACTGCTGCCTTTCGGCGTGCTCGGCCTGATTTTCGAGGATGTGATCGATACGTATTTGTTTTCGGTGCAGACCGTCATGATCGGCCTGATGGGCGGAGCCGTTCTGATGATAGCGGCGGACGGGTTCCGTCCTAAACGCCCGACCACGGAGACGGTCGATCAGATGAGCTACAAGCAAGCGTTGTACATGGGGCTGTTTCAATGCTTCGCGCTGTGTCCCGGCTTCTCGCGGATGGGTTCGACGCTCTCGGGCGGCGTGCTGCTCGGCATGAGCCATCGGGCGGCTTCCGATTTCTCCTTCATGATGGCCGTGCCGGTTATGATGGGGGCCAGCGCCGTATCGCTGTTGAAAAACTGGGAGTACATGACGGCGGGTGCGCTGCCGTTTTTCATAGCCGGATTTATGAGCGCCTTTCTGTTCGCCCTCGTGTCGATCCGTTTCTTTCTGAGAATCATTCAGCGGGTCAAGCTTGTGCCGTTCGCCATCTACCGCATCCTACTGGCAGCGCTCATCTGGTTACTTTATTTCTAGGGTCATGACGGCCAACGAAGCGCAAAGCGGCCGATCACTCGATACGAATGTGCAGGTTTCATTCAACTTCATCATTTCTTCATCAAACCCTCATGAAGCGATCATGACTTGACGATCCCCCGGGGGGTATAATGGTCGAAAAGATACACCAATGAACTGCAAGAATAGCAGAAGAGTGGAGGAACTCGTCATGCACAAAGCGATTATTATCGGTACTGGCCCTGCCGGCTTAACGGCGGCCATTTATTTGGCTCGCGCCAATTTAAATCCCCTTGTCATTGAAGGTCCCGAGCCGGGCGGTCAATTGACCACAACGACGGAAGTTGAAAACTTCCCGGGCTTTCCAGAAGGCATCATGGGCCCGGAACTGATGGCTAATATGCGTAAGCAAGCCGAACGGTTCGGCGCCGAATTCAAGACCGGCTGGGTGAACAGCGTCGACACGTCGCAGCGCCCCTTCAAGCTGAACGTTGAAGGCATGGGCGAACTGGTGGCGGAGAGCCTGATCATCTCCACCGGCGCATCGGCCAAGCTGCTCGGCATTACGAACGAGAAGGAAAGCATCGGTCGCGGCGTCAGCACGTGCGCCACTTGCGACGGCTTTTTCTTCCGCGGCAAAAAAATTATCGTGGTCGGCGGCGGCGACTCCGCCATGGAAGAAGCGAACTTCCTGACCCGTTTCGCGTCTGAAGTGACGCTGGTGCATCGCCGCAGCGAGCTGCGCGCGTCGAAGATCATGCAGGATCGCGCCAGAGAGAATAGCAAAATCAAATGGAGCTTGAACCGCACGCCGCTGGAAGTCATCTCCGGCGATAAAGGCGTCACCGGCCTTAAAGTGCTGAACAACGAAACCGGCGTCGAAGAAGTGATCGAAACCGACGGTATTTTCGTCGCAATCGGCCATAAGCCGAATACCGGCTTCCTCGCAGGTCAAATCAAAACCGACGAAGTCGGTTACATCCTCGTTAAGCCAGGCACGACGCAAACGAATGTCGAAGGCATTTTCGCCTGTGGCGACGTACAGGACAGCAAATACCGCCAAGCGATTACAGCAGCCGGCAGCGGTTGTATGGCGGCACTGGAGTGCGAGAAATTCCTCGAGGGCCATCTGGCTCACGATTATAGCCTCAGCTTGTAAAACCGAACAGTCCGTCCTCTTTGAAGAGGGCGGGCTGTTTTTTTGTATGCGCTGTGGGGTCAACAAAATCCCAGCACATCCAGACATATCGCGAGCTCCTGCATCATACAGAGAACTAAGCTGTATCTCTAACGGCTGGCGGGGTTGTTTCGGTATACACCATTTTCTGCAGGGGGTGCAGCGCATGTTCGATCGGGAATTATTGAAGAATAAGGTGGTTCTGATCACCGGAGGCGGTACCGGGCTTGGGCGGGCCATGGGGGAGAGATTCCTGGAACTAGGGGCGAAGCTCGCGATTACAAGCCGCCGCGAGGAAGTTTTGGCAAGAGCCGCTGCGGAGATGGGCGTCGGCGGGAAAGAGGTTTATTATAAAAGCTGTGACGTCAGAAATCCCCATCAAATTGAAGAAATGGTAGATGCCGTAGAACGGCGCTTCGGGCGCATCGATGTTCTGATCAATAACGCGGCCGGAAATTTCGCCAGCCCTACGGAGCGGTTGTCCCCGCGTGCTGTGGATGCGGTATTGAACATTGTTCTGCACGGGACCTTCTACATGACGCTGGAGGTCGGAAAAAGGTGGATCGAGCAAGGAACGGGCGGCACGATGTTAAATATCGTCACTACGTATGCTTCCACCGGTTCAGGGTTTGTCGTTCCATCCGCAGCGGCTAAGGCAGGCGTACTGGCGATTACCCGCTCTCTTGCCGTGGAGTGGGCGCATCACGGAATCCGGCAAGCGGCCATTGCGCCGGGACTTTTCCCAACGGATGGAGCCGGGTCCAGACTTGCCCCTACGCCAGAGTTAGCCGAGAAGCTGGTTAACCGGGTGCCGCTGCGGCGGGTGGGCGATCAAGCGGAGCTGGCGAACTTGGCCGCTTATCTGATTTCCGATTATGCCGGTTATTTGAACGGAGAGGTCGTCACAATCGACGGCGGGGAGTGGCTGCAGGGAGCAGGTCAATTCAACGAGCTGCTTGACGTTACGGAAGAGCAGTGGATGCGTTTGGCCGAAATGACCCGTAAAGGCCAATCCTTCGCCCCCGGCCAAAATCAATGACACCGCAGAGTTCCGCCTTTCAAGCGAAAGAAGCCGGCTGCTCGCGGCAGCCGGCTTCTTTCGCATGTTTAAACTTCAATATCAACCACGATACTATCCACGCGTCCGACTTCCCGAATATAAGCGGCGACCGCTTGATGCTCCGGGTTCGGCCCATAGGCTTCGAGCGCGGCACGGTCTTCGAAGCGAACCGACAACACGACTTGATAGCCTTGATTTTTCTCCGAGAAATTCAGGCCTGCTTGAAGATCGACGATTCCCGTCAGATGACTCCGCAGCGCTTTGAACCGTTCCACAACCTCGGTCAACTGCTCCTGGGTCGTAGATTCACTGAATTTAACAAGTACAATATGATCGATCATGGAGTGCACAGGCCCCTTACATCATTGATTTTTCGTTCACTCTACTATATCATGTCCGGTTATCAAAACCAACCAAACCTCATGACTCGCAGCTTGTATCAAGCCTGCGAGTCATGAGGATGTGCGGCGTTAGAAAGGTGGAGAGAGAAGGCGTTGGCGGTGCCTGCCAATGTTTCCTGTTACAGCAAACGTTCCAGCACGCCCTTCAAGGTCTGCAAATCGTTTTCCACCAAACGTATATCGGTTGTAAACTGCTCATCCGACATGCCGGGCTGCTGGAACACAGTAAACAAGACCTCGCACCCGGGCCCGTTGGGAATAACGCGCATCGGATTCAGAATCAGCTGTCCCGGCGCCGGGCTGACGTAATGATCCAACACGCCAAACTCGTTGCCCGGGACGAAACGAATCGTCATCGGGCCGTCCGGCGTTTCTGCGATCCACTCCTCCTCTGCCCGCCTTACCGACCGGCAAAATCCCGGAGCCCATTGCGGCAGATGCTCCGGGTTGGCTATAAATTCGTAAACCTCCCCGGGTCCTCGATCTACGGTAACGCTGATTGTTTTTGTTTTTTGAACAGAGGTCATCGGCACACGTTCCTTTCCAGGGGAAGGTCCACTTTCGGGGAAAACTTAATACCGGAACTTGGCGATCATCTCCATCTTCAGCTCCCACAGCTCAGTGCTGAGATCGACCGGGTACGCTTCCGGATGCAGCTTGCGCAAATATTCCGGCCAGAACAGCGTAAGCTGCTCTCGATGATAGCGGCGGATCTCACCCAGCGAGGGCAGCGCGTAGACCTGCTCGCCATTCACGAAGATGGGCTGCAGCAGCGGAATCGCCTCGTAATCGTCCAGATACTTGTAGATGTACGGATGCACCGGGTCGAACAGCTTGATGCGCTCGCCCTGCCGGACGTCCTGCTCATGCCGCAGCGCAATGTAGTCGGCCTCCGCTTTCCCCGTGCTTCTGTTGATCAGGCGGTACGCCTCCTTTAGGCCGGGGGTGGTCACCTTCTCCGGATTCCCGGAAATTTTGATGACGGGCACGAGCTCCCCATCGCGCTCCCGAGCGACCAGCTTATATACGCCGCCGAGCGACGGTTGATCAGCGGCCGTAATAAGCTGCGTGCCTACGCCCCACGTATCGATGCGGGCCCCCTGCGCTTTCAGGTTGAAGATGATGCTCTCGTCCAGGTCGTTGGACGCCACAATCCGGACGTAGGACAGTCCCGCTTCGTCCAGCATCTCCCGAGCCGTCTTCGATAAGTAGGCCAGGTCGCCGCTGTCCAACCGGATCGCCTGCATCCGCTTGCCCTGCGCTTCAAGCGCCCGGGCTGTGCGGATCGCGTTCGGCACGCC
This sequence comes from Paenibacillus sp. tmac-D7, assembly GCF_006519665.1. Taxonomy (NCBI): domain Bacteria; kingdom Bacillati; phylum Bacillota; class Bacilli; order Caryophanales; family Paenibacillaceae; genus Paenibacillus; species Paenibacillus sp. tmac-D7. The sequence continues at coordinate 40,804 of NZ_VIDW01000015.1, forward strand.
GCTCTTCAACGTGTCGTACGTATCGACGAGCAGCGTCACGTGATCGGGCAGCGCTTCAGCGAACTTGCGGAACGCTTCGTCCTCCGACTCGTGCCCCTGCACCCACGAATGCGCATGCGTGCCCTTGGCCGGGATGCCGAAGAGCATGCCCGCTCTCACGTTCGACGTTCCATCGAACCCGGCGATATACGCCGCCCGCGCTCCCCAGACAGCGGCATCGGCTTCCTGCGCGCGCCTCGTGCCGAACTCCATTAGCCCGTCCTCGCCTGCGACCTGCTTGACCCGGGCAGCCTTCGTCGCGACCAGCGTCTGGTAGTTCACGAAGTTGAGCAGCGCCGTCTCGATCAGCTGCGCTTCGAATATGCGCGCCTCCACACGCACGAGCGGCTCGTTCGCGAATACGAGCGTTCCTTCCGGGACGGCGTACAGACTGCCGGTGAAACGGAAGTCGCGCAGCGCCTGCAGGAACGCTTCCGGGTAGTTCTCCTCCTGCGTGCGCAGGTAAGCGAGCTCCTCCTCGCCGAACCGCAGGTTTCGCATATACCGCACCGCCCGCTCCAACCCCGCGAAGACGGCGAAGCCGTTGCCGAACGGCAGCTTGCGGAAGTAGATCTCAAAGACGGCCTTCTCATTCTGCGAACCCTGTACCCAATGCGCATACATCATGTTGATTTGATATTTATCCGTATGCAGGATCAACTGCTCCTCATTCATCTGCCTTCCCTCCATGTCCTTGCCTCTATAACGTAACCGTCTCCCCGCCGCGAACAATCTTCGCGCCAAGCGTGTTCTGAAAATGCCGGAGCGCCCAGTCGTGCCCCTGCGGATTGAACGAAGCCACCGCATCCTCATGCACGACGAGATCAAAGCCTTTATTGTAAGCGTCGACAGCCGTATGAAGCACACAGATGTCGGTGCAGACGCCGACCAAATGCACCTCTTGAACGCCCCGCGCGTGAAGCTTCAGCTCGAGGTCGGTACCGCAAAACGCACTGTAACGCGTTTTGTCCATCCAATCTATGCGGCCGCGCTGCGCCTCGTAGACTTGTTCAAGCCGGCCGTACAGCTTGCGCCCTTCGGTACCGCGAATATTGTGCGGCGGGAACAGCTTATGCTCGGGGTGAAACCGGTCGTTCTCCTCGTGCAGATCCACCGCCATGACGGTGAATGCGCCTTGCTCCGCGAATTCGCGCGCAAGTTCCGCGATCCGTTCCTCGATATCGATGCCCGGCTGTCCGCAAGGCAGCTTCCCGACTACGAAATCGACCGTATAATCGATAACAATTAAAGCTTTCATGATAACCCTCCTGGAAAGTAAGTTATGATCGTAAGGATCCTATCCTGTTGATGGTATCATTATGGGGTTAACGTATCGCTTTCGTCCGTCCATTCGATTTTGCCCGATAACGATTCGGTATAACCCTGCTTCCGGCAGGCTTGACCTTCTTGCATCCGGCGAGCGATACACGTTACCTTATTTTAGTATATAGGGAGGCAGCGGAAAATAAAAATTTGCACGTCTCGTACCCCGTTACCGGCCAAGGGTAAATCTATCCTTTTCATAATAAAAAAAAGATATGCTAGAATGTAGAGATGCGATTGTCCATAAACAGCATTTTAGGAGGAAAACAGGTGTTAAAGTTAGGCAGAAACGATCGATGCCATTGCGGCAGCGGAAAAAAGTATAAAAAGTGTTGTCTCGAGGCGGACAAAACCGGGGAACAAAGGCAACTGCGTCCGGCAGAAGCAGCAATAGCCACGCCCGCAAACACGGGAGGCGGTGATGCCATAACGATAGGCGAGGTAAGGAGACTGGCCTTTACGGAAATGAATTGGGGCAACGAAATGTATTCGCAGCTTGCAGACCATCTGATTCAGCAGATGGAGCCCTCTTATGAGCCGGAGCACGTGCTGGAGGCCGTTTCGACGTGGAACAAGTTCTCCACCCTGCGCAAGCCTGTCATTCGTAAAGTTGGCGCGTTCTGCGCTGCTTTGGAGTATATGATCTCCGAAGCCTTCGGACAGCCGACCACCCAAAACAACCTGGCTCAGAAATATCTTGTATCCGCATCGACCGTCGGGAAGAAGTATCAAGAGCTGGTCGAATTTGTTCAGGAGCATGCAGCCGGGTACAGCTCGGTAAGCGAACCGAGGCTGGCTTAAGCAAGCGGAAGCAGGCTCAAGCTATGCTGCGGGAAGCACGAAAGAGAGCTGCTCCATGCATTGGCAGAAGCAAGGTTAGCTTGCGTCCCGAAATTAGGAAGGCCCGAGGTGCCACCGCACCCCGGGCCTTCCGTTTTTGTCGACTGCTCTTGGCCGCAAAATGATCTCCCGTAATAATGCCCACAATCGCCCCTATGCCTGTCTCCATTCGATTCGGCTTCTCCTGTTATTTCATCACCGGATAATCGATCACAATGACGTTCTCGACGATCCCGTCCAACAATTGTACGAATTGCTGGTGCACCGGGTGCGGCCCATATCGACGAAGCGCCTCGCGATCTTCAAACGTGACGCGAAGTCCCAGCGTGTAACCGTGCATATGCTCCGTTTCTTCCGTCACATTCACGCCGGCCGTCAAATCGACAATGCCGGGAATCCGGTCTTTAAAGGACAACAAGACTTCAAGCAGCTGCTTCTCAAGCTCCGGACTATACTTCTCGTTAAATTGAAAAGAAACAAGATGCTCAAACATCGACCCCATCACCATCCCCTTCATTTCCTCGTTCATGCTCAATCCCATCATATCATCGGACGAGCCGCCTTCAAACAGCTAAAAGATCGCGCGCGCCTACGGGCAAGCTCCAGGCTTACGCATATGCTCGCAACCACTGGCTCGCTCTCGGAGTACGCTCCCAAGGCTGCCGGTTCGCCTCCGATTTTCCCCGTATACAGCAATGCACGCGCAGCAAAACCAGCCCCCGGAATCCGGGAGCTCACTAATCGCCTTCCCTGGCTCTATACGCAGCTTCAAGACCCCCGCAGAAAAAACGCCCCGACGACCAGCGCCATCACGATCCCCCAAACGGCATTCAGCTGCAAGTACTGCACCATCACGAAGAACACGCAGGCGATGATAAAAGGAAGAAAGGTCAGCGGCCCCGAACCGTCCGTCTGCCCGAACGCATACTTGGCAAAGTCGTAGGCCAGCATCGCCATCATGACGAATATAACCGGCTGAATGCCGCGGATCATCCCTTTGATATAAGGGTTATGCTCGAGCTTGATCATGACGCCGGCCAAGGCGATCATCATCAGCGCAGTCGGCATAACGACGGCGACGAGCGCCACCATGGAGCCCGGCCAGCCGGCTACTTTATAGCCGATGTACGCCGCCAGCTTGGTGGCGATCGGCCCTGGCAGCGCATTGCCGAAAGCCAGCGAACGGCCGAATTCGGCTGTGTCCATCCACCCGTATTTATTGACGACCTGATGCTCATAGATCGGAATGATCGCCGGCCCCCCGCCGTAACCGAGCAGGGTAGCCGTACCGAAGGCGATGAACAAATGCCACAGCTTCGCCAGCATTGCTGTCCACATCGCTAGCTCACCATCCTATCGCCAGGCCGTCCCCGCGAGGATCGGCGGCGCCGCTGAAGCTGCCGTCCGGGTGAATCTTAATGGCTTGAGCCTGCCCGACGACCGGGTCCCAAGGCCCAAGCAACTCCACCCGATGCCCGCGGGCTTGAAGGTCGCGGATCGCCGCTTGATCAAGGCCGCGGTTTTCCATTCTCAACAGGTCGCTGTCGTCCCCCCAAGTACGGCCGTATACCCAGCGCGGCAGCGCGATCGCTTCCTGCACGCTGCACCCGTAGTCGAGGACGCCGGTCAACAGCGAAAGCTGCGTCTGCGGCTGGCCTTCCCCGCCCTGCGTGCCGACCAGCAGGCACGGCTTGCCGCCCTCCAGCACCATGCCCGGCATGAGCGTATGGAACGTGCGTTTGCCCGGGGCGAGCACGTTGACCGCGTTCGGATCGAGCGAGAAGAACGAGCCGCGATTTTGCAGCATGATTCCGGTATCCCCCGGCGTATAGACGCTGCCGAAATCGAAATACAGGCTCTGGATGAACGAAACCGCGTTCCCCTCCTCATCGACGGCCGCAGCGTAAGCGGTATCTTGACCCATCGCCTTCGAGGCGAACGAAACCCCGTCCGGCCAAGCCATGCGAATGCTGCGGTACTGCGCGCGGGCATGCTCCTTGGATAAAAGCCGTTCGAGCGGAATCGGCGAGAAGCGCGGATCGGTTAAATACGCGTCCCGGTCGCGGAACGCTTGTTTGACAACCTCGGCGGCGAGGTGATAAAAGTCGGCGGAATGCCGGGGCACGCGGTCAAGCTCTTCGTTCTCCAGCATATTCAGCATTTGCAACACGGAAAAGCCTTGCGAGTTGGGCGGCATCTGAACGACTGTCCGGCTGCGGTACGTCGTCGAAATCGGATCGGTCCATTCGCCCCGGTGCAAGCGGAAGTCTTCTTCCTCCAGCCAGCCGCCGTCGCGCTGCAAGCCCTGCACGATACGCCGCATCAGCTCGCCTTCGTAGAAGACTTCCCGCCCTCCGTCGCGGACCTGCTTAAGCGTCGCCGCCAGCTCGGGCTGCACCAGCCTTTCGCCGATCGCAAGCGGCGCGCCGTGAGGCAGGAAGGTGCGCGCATGAATCGCTTGCTCCATCAGCAGCGGCTGATCCTTGACGATCCAGCGGTGCAAATCGCGCGAAACGGGAACGCCCTCTTCCGTATAACGGATGGCGGGCTCAAGCAGCTGTTCCCACGGCAACCGGCCGTAAGCGGACCAAACCTCCCACCACGCGTCGACCATGCCCGGGACGGTAATCGCGCTCCGTACGCCCCGCTTCGGAATCGCGTCAAGCCCTTCGCGGGCGAACAGCTCCGGCGTTACACGACGGCCCGAACGGCCGCTGCCGTTGAAGCCGCGGAGCTTGCCGAGCGCGGCGTCATATACGAGAAAAAATGCATCCCCGCCAAGCCCGGTCATATGCGGATAAACCGCCGCCAGCGCGGCGCTGACGGCGACTGCGGCGTCAAACGCGTTGCCCCCCTGCTGCAGCATCCTGTTTCCGACCGAGCTGGCCAAATAATGCGGCGACGCAATCATGCCGCGATAAGCGATAGGCATCACATTGTTCATTAGACGTCCCTCCCGTATACATCGAGCGCTGTTTGGACGGCGGCCCCCGCATCGGCCCCGAAGCCGTGCCGGAGCAGCGAAGCTTCAAGCGCCCCCAGCGTGTGCAGCACGTTGCTCTTACGGCCGCTGTAGCCCATCGTGCCGATGCGCCAAATGCGTCCTTGTAACGGACCGAAAGAGCTGGCGATCTCGATGTTGAAATCATGCAGCAGCATACGGCGTACCGATTCACCGTCTATACCTTCGGGGATGTTGACGCAGGCGACCATCGGCAGCTTGCAGGACGGATCGCCGAACAGCTCCAATCCCATGGCCGAGAGGCCTGCGCTCAGCGCTTCTCCGTGCAGCCGGTGGCGGGCGAACCGTTCGGGCAGCCCCTCCTCCAGCACGAGCCTGACCCCTTCGCGCAATGCGTACAGCATCGAAGTCGCCTCCGTATGATGATTAAGGCGCTTCGGGCTCCAATAATCCTGCAGCTGGCTGAGATCGAGATAATTGCTGCGAATGAACGCCCCTTCGTTCGTCGGCGCGTTCGTGGAATCGCGGAGGCCGCGCTCAATGCGCTTGCGGCGGTGCAGCTTGGCCTCGGCCCGGTCGTTGTAGGTAACCGGCGCCATTCCGGAAGGGACGGACAAACACTTCTGCGTCCCTCCAATGACGGCATCGATCATCCATGCATCCGTCTGCACCTCCATGCCGCCTATCGTCGCCACCGCATCGACGACGAACAACGCGTCCAGCTCACGGCAAGCCCGGCCAACTTCTGAAAGCGGTTGCACTCTCCCTGTCGAAGTCTCGCCGTGGACCATCGCGACCAGGTAGGGCCGCGTCTCGCGCATGCGCCGGATCACGGCTTCCGGCTCGAACACCGTGCCCCATTCCTGCTCCATCGTCAACACTTCGGCGCCCAGGCGCTCCGCAATCTCGGCCAACAGGTGGCCGAAGCGTCCGTAGATCGGCACCAGCACACGGTCTCCCGGTTCGACCAGGCCGGTCAGCACCGCCTCGATGCCCGATCTGGAGCTGCCGTCGATCGGGTATGCCCAGCGGTTGCCGGTTTGGAACAGCTTCTGCAGCATGCCCATCGTTTCGTTCATGATTTCGGTAAACTCCGGGTCGAACTGTCCCAGAATGGGCAGGGACATCGCACGCAGCACGCGCGGATCGACCTCCACCGGTCCCGGCGTCATAATCATGCGTAGGGACGGGGCTAAATCGCGGTACGGTCTCATGGCGTTTCCCCCTTATAAGCTAGAGCATACAGCAGATCCGCCAAGACGACAATACCTGCGGCAAGGTCTTCGGCTTTCGTATATTCGGCGGGCGAATGGCTGATGCCGCCGCGGCTCGGCACGAAGACCATCGCGGTCGGGCATACCGGCGCCAGCAGCTGCGAGTCGTGTCCGGCTCCGCTGTACATGTGCCGGCAGACGAGCCCGCGGGTGCGGCAGATGCGGTCCAAGGCTTCCGTCAGCCGGCCGTTCATGCGCACCGGAGCGGCTTCCGTCCACAAGCTGGCGGATACGGTCAGCCCGTTCGAAGCGGCGATACGCTCCAGCGTCGTCATCAACTCGCCGCAGAACGCTTCCAGCGCCGCTCCGTCCGGGTGGCGGACGTCCAGCGTGAACGAGGCTCTGCCCGGTACGACGTTAACCGTGCCCGGACTGGCCTCCAGGCGACCGACGGTAGCCACCGTCGGGTCGCCGTAAGCGAGCGCCGCGTCGCGGATCGCGACGATCATCTCGGCCGCGCCGCATAAGGCGTCCCGGCGGTAGGACATCGGCGTCGTTCCGGCATGGTTCGCTTCGCCCGACACTTCAAAGCCGAAGCGTCTCTGACCGACGATCCCCTGAACGATGCCGATCGCAGCGCCTTCCCGCTCCAGCACGCTGCCCTGCTCAATGTGCAGCTCCACGAACGCCGACCAATCGGCCGCCGCAGGAGGCGCCGCATACCGGCCCTGTCCAAAGCCGGCTTCATGCATGGCGGCGGCAAGCGAAACGCCGTCTGCATCCGCTGCATCCGGCGCGTGCCGTGCTTGGTAGCGGCCGGTCACGCTGCCCGAGCCCCAGAACGCGAGAGGGAAGCGGCTGCCTTCCTCCTCCGCAAAGGAGACCAGCTGAAGCGTGCGCTCCGGCTGTCCATACGCCTCCTTCAAATAAGCGAGCGCGAGGGCGCCCGCCACAATGCCGTACGCGCCGTCGTAACGTCCTCCGCGGACGACCGTATCGATGTGCGAGCCCGTCGCGACGACTTCGCGCTCCCGGGCGCCGTCCAATCGGGCATACAAATTACCGACGTCGTCATAGGATACGGCGAGGCCGCAGCCCGCCAATCGCTCCGCAAGCGCACCCTGCGCCTGCTGCCAGGCCGGGGTGTACAGCAGCCGCGTAACCCCTTCATCCGCATTCGCCCCGCTCCCGAATTGCGCGAGCCAATCCAGCATATGCGCCGCTTCCGCGGCAAAGCGGCGGAGGAGCGCCCCGGTTTCCGGCGGCTCCTTGGTTGGCGCCGGCTCTCCTGCGGCCGCGACTTCCGGCTTCCCTTCGTTCGTCATCGCGTTTCCTCCGTTTCTGCTGCGCAAAGTTCAGGTGCTGTGGCGGAGCCATGCCCCTGCCTCAGCCGCATCCTCCGCCATCGATTGCGTATCCGCCCGGTACGCCTGCCGGCCACGCACGAACGTCGCGCTGACGCGGCACCCGAACCTTCGGCCGACATAAGGACTATACGCATGCCGCTGCTTCAAATGCCCGCTCTCCAGCGTATACCCCCGCTGCAGATCGGCCAGCGCCAGGTCCGCGTCGGCGCCGACGGCGATCTCCCCTTTGCGGGGATGCAGACCGAAGCGCACGGCCGGATTGAGCGACAGCATACGGCACAACAGCGGGAGCGGCAGGCCCCGCTTCAAATGGCCTTCGTCCACCATCAGCTCCAACGAGCTTTGCGCGCCTGCAATGCCGCCCCAAGCCTGAAAGAAATCCGAGCTTTGCTTCAGCTCCAGCGGACTCGGGGAATGATCGGACGCGATGATGTCGATTTTGCCGTCCGCCACCGCCTGCCACAGCTTCATTTGATCCTCGGCGCTTCTAAGCGGGGGCGCGCACTTGGCGACCGGTCCCATCCGCTCCATGTCGTCTTCGGTCAGCACGAGGTAATGCGGGCAGGTTTCAACCGTCACATCCAAGCCGCGATCCTTCGCTTTACGAATAATCCGAACCGATTCCGCACTGCTGATATGGACAAAATGCAGCGCGCACCCGGTCTCGCGCGCCATTTCGAGCGCTTGGCGCACAGCGGTCCGTTCCGCGGATATCGGCCGGGACGCCGCGTAATCGCGAGCGCCGGTGCGCCCTTCGCGGATCGAATGCCCGGCGATCGAAGCGACCATGCTTTCATCCTCGGCATGCAGCGCCAACACGCGGTTCAGCCTGGCAATGCGCTTCATGCCTTCCAGCAGCGTCGCATAGTCGGCGCGCCGGAACCGTTCTTCGCCTTCGCCGCCCGGCTCGGACATGAACGCCTTGAAGCCGATCACCCCGGCCGCGGCAAGCGGTTCAAGTTCCTTCAGGTTGCCCGGAACGAGCCCGCCCCAGAGCGCATAATCGACGCTGGAGCGATTCGCCGCCGCCCGCAGCTTCTGGGACATGGCCGCCACCGAGACGGTCGGCGGCAGTCCGTTCAAAGGCATATCCAGGAAGGAGGTGCAGCCGCCGGCGGCCAGCGCCTTCGAACCGGTCTCGAAGCCTTCCCAATGGCCCATGCGCGGCTCGTTCAAATGAACGTGCGCGTCAACCATCCCCGGCAGCACATGAAGTCCCCGGGCGTCAAAGTGCCTTGATGCTTCGCCCGTGATATGTTCGGCCAACCGGACGATCCGGCCGTCCGCTACGCCGATATCCAGACGGCGAACTTCGTGCCGCAGCACGACAAGCCCGCCGGTTATTTTCAAATCCAGCATACGCCCATCCCCTCTCGGCTTCGTCCGTGTTCCCCGCCCGGCGGATTCAGCTGCCCCGGTACGTGCTGTATCCGCCCGGCGCGACCAGCAGCGGCACGTGGTAATGCTCCTGCCCGTCGGCTATGCGAAATCGAACCGGCACCTGCTCCAGGAACGTCGGCACGCTGGCGCCGCCTGCCGTCTGGCGGGCGCTGTACCAATCGCCGACGTCAAAAACAAGCTCATAGGTGCCGACCAGCAGATCGCCGCCGGCCAGCAGCGGCGCATCCAAGCGCCCGTCGGCGTTCGTCGTCGCTTCGCGCAGCTTCACGGCTCCTTCCGGCGTCGTCCGGTATAACGCGACCCGCATCCCTGCGGCAGGCCGGCCGCCGGACAGCTCCAGCACATGCGTCGTCAGACGCCCGCTCATGTAAGGGCGGCTCCCTGCGCCTTCTGCGCAGCCTGCGCTTCAGCGAGGTCTTCCTGCGTCATGGAGAAGCCCTGAAACCCGAAAGGCGGTCTAGGCTCGGTAAATACCTTGGCTTCGGAAGAGCCCGCCGCCGACTCCGCTACCGTTTCCCACGTGCGGTTGTTCGACTCGAACCAGATGCGCCCGAGCTGCGGGAAACGCTCCAAGATGCGCAAGCCGATCACGTAAATCAGACTTTGAATGGACGCGCTGTTCACCTCGTGAAACACGGTATGCGCGATATCGGCGATTTGCTCGGGGGCCGCGTAAGCTTGGCCGTCGAGGGCGTCGTCGGCCTTCGCGTACTCCCAACCGATGTTCAAATAAATGAACAACGGTCGGTTGAAGCTCTCCGGCAGCGTCGTATACTCGTCGCGGACGAAATTCGCGAAGGAACTCCCGCTGACTTTGATCAAATGCAAATTCGTGATTTCGGCCGATTGCTTGACCGTCTCCAGGCTTTGCCCGGTCCGCTCCACGCGAACCGTAAATCGTCCGCTCTCGTTGCGTGAGCGGCGGTACACGAGCCCGCTGCCGCGAAATTCGCCGTTCCCCGCCGCAATCGGCACCGCATCGAACGGCAGCCGCTCTGCCGACAGCTCAACGCCGGACATATGCGCGTACTTATGCAGGAGCAAGCACGCCGCGTGACGAAGGAACGCTTCAACCGTCGAGCCCTCGAAATCGGCGGCATGCCGCAGCATGAAATTTTTCATCGAATCGGTCGCCACCACCATGCTGTTGTCCGCTTGCGTGAAAGAAGGCAGGAACGCATCCCCGCTGACGGAAACCGTGACATTCAGGGCGAAAATGACATTGTCCGACCCCGTATAGGCCGATTCGGGAATCGGGCTGACTTCAAGGGGTTTGACATACGTGCGGTAGACGAGCACATCCCCTTTGCCGTAATACATGGTTCGTTTGCCATAGCCGGTAGTCATAACGCAATCGTTCCCTTCCTGTAGAATCAAATCGTCCAGCCGAAAACGGGTAATTTTGGCGATCTCCGTCATCGCTTGACGCTGCTCTTGTTGCACATTGTGTTCGAGTCTGGCCTGCATGGCTTCGAGAATCAGCTCCTTGGAGCTGCCCTTCACCGCCATGATGAACGGGAATCCGAATTTGCCGGTATACGCCGTATTGATGCGGGTAAACATGTCGTATTCGTCGACGCTCAGCTCGTTCAACCCGACGCCCCGCTGCTCTTGGACCGACATCTCGCTCATCTGGAGACGCCCGGCCAAATCCGGGTGCGCCCGGAGCAGCGCCAGACGCTCCTCCCGCGAAGCGCCGTCAACTACCCGCAGCATCGCGCGGTGCAGCTGCTCCGAGTCTGCGAAAGGCCGCGCCGCATAAGCACGCTCGGCAACCCATGGCGAATGCTCGAATACCGCGCCGAGCGCTTCGACAAACCCGGCCTGCGTCATTCGATTCAGTTGGCCGATTGAAATGCGATGGATAGTTGTCATTCGCGGTTCCGCCTTTCTCCTTTCTCAGGTAAAATCGCGCTCGCCGGCATTGCGCCGCCCGCACCTGTTCCGCACCGCAGCGTCCGCAGCGCGCATAATGCCGCCGTACCCCGTGCAGCGGCACAGGTTGCCGGACAGCGCCTCCTCCACGTCGTCCCGGCTCGGAGCCGGGCACTGGTCAAGCAGGCCGACCAGAGAGACGGCCATTCCCGGCGTGCAATATCCGCATTGAAAGCCGCCTTCCTCGAGGAAGGCTTGCTGGACCGGATGCAGCCCGCCGTCGTCGCCGGCCAAACCTTCGATCGTCGTGACCGAGCGGCCCTCCACCTGATACGCCATCAGCAAGCAGGCATTCATCGGCTTGCCGTCCACCAGCACCATGCATGCGCCGCAGCGGCCGATTTCGCACGAAATCTTCGTGCCTGTCAGCCCGAGATCCTTGCGCAGCACATCCACCAAACGGCGTTCGGCGGCAACCGCCAGCTCCAAAGGCTTGCCGTTCAAGGTACAAGCCAGCCGGTTCACCTGTTCCGGTTGCGGCAGACTGCTCATCGCGCTCCCCCCTCTTCAAACGGATCGTCCGCCATAAGCTCTTCCGGGTTGATGGGGAGTGAAGTTACCCACTTGCCGACGGCGTCGCGGACGGCGGCGGCGATGGCCGGAGCTACGGCGACCGTACCGATTTCGCCGATCCCCCGCGGACCGTACGGATCGCCCTCCGGCAGCCCCTCGATCGCATCCAGCTGGAAGCCGGCAGGCGTATCCTTCACCGTTGGAATCAAATAAGCATCCAGATTGCGGGTCAAGTATTGCCCGCCCTCCATGACGGCGTCCTCCGTCAGCGCAAATCCGATGGCCATGTGGCTGCCGCCTTCAATCTGCCCGACATACCCCATCGGATTGACGACAGGTCCGGCCGCGACCGCATGGTACTGATCGGTCACCCGCACACGTCCGGTCAGCAGGTTCACCTCGACTTCGACGGCCACCGCCGTGTACGTATGCAAGAAATGCGCCCCCACCCGCTCATCCGGCGTCGTCGGAAAGTGAAACGCCGTCTCGCAGGCGATCGGCGTTTCCGTCCGTTCCGACAGCTCACGGTATCGGATGACCGGCTCCGCTTCGCCGCTTACCGCCGTTCGCCAGATGCCGCCCGGACCGGTCTTTAATTGATTGGCCGGAACGCCGGTCAGCCTGGAGGCCGCTTCGAGCAGCATTCCCGCGAACGGCGCCTCCATTCGCTGAAGCGCCTGCCACATCATGCTCGTCGCCCGCGAGGCGGTGCTTGAGCCGCTGTGCGGCACGCGAGCCGTATCGCCGATGACGAGCTCCAGATCTTCCTTGGCGCAGCCGAACCGCTCCGTCAGCATGATTTGCAAGGAAGCGAGCAGCCCTTGCCCGAATTCCTCGTAGCCGAACGCCGCTTCAATGCGGCCTTCGGCATTCAGGCGGAGACGGCCGCCAGCCGGGTCCGGAAGACCGAAGCCAAGCCCGGAGCCGTGCATGGCGATGGCGGCGCCAATTCCCCTGCGCAGCCACTTCTCCCGGGTGCCGCCCGCCCGTCTTTCGCCCATCGCCGGCCACGCCTCGCGTTCTTCGCCCGCCATCGACGATCCCGCGAGCTCTTCATTCGCGGCCGTCCACGCCGCCTGCTCTTCCCGCGCCTTCCTCCGCATCAGCTCGGAGCCGGCCACCGACGCCCACACCTGGCGGGCGCCGTCTGTCGCCACGATCCGCTGGCCGAACGGCCCGGGTTCGTCCGCTTCCCGCAAGTTGCGGCTGCGCAGCTCCCACGGATCGATGCCCGCCGCTTCCGCCAGCCGGTCGAGCTGCCCCTCCATCGCGAAAATCACCTGATTGCCGCCGAAGCCGCGAAACTCGCCCGATACGCCGTTGTTCGTATACACGGACAAGCCTTCGATCGCGACGTTCGGAATCCGGTAAGGCCCCTGCGCGTGTTCCGTCGCGAAGTTCAAGACCGGTTCGCCCAGCGTGGCGTAAGCGCCGGTATCGGCCACGATGCGCACCTCATGGGCGAGCAGCTTGCCGTTCGCGTCCATTCCCGTGCGCATCGTCACGCTCATCGGATGACGCTTCAATCCGGCGCGAACCGATTCCATCCGCGATTGGTGCAGCTTGACCGGCCGGCCGCTCTTCAAAGCCAGCAGCGCCCCGTAGGGCTGCACGTTCAGTTCGTCCTTGCCGCCGAACGAGCCGCCGATCGGACTGGACACGACGCGAATGCTCGGCTCCGGCATCGCCAGAATACGCGACAGCTGAAACCGGTCTTTATAGCCGTGCTGCGTCGGCGCATAAACCGTAAGTCCTGCGCCGTCCGGCTCCGGGACGAACAATCCGCCTTCGGTTTCCATATAGACGTGCATTTGACGCGGGGTCCGGTACGTATTTTCCGTAACGAAAGCACAGGCCGCGAACGCCTGCGCGGCATTCCCCCGCTCATAATCGGTGCGATGCAGCACGTTCCCGTTCGGATGCAGCTTAGGCGCATCGGGCCGCAGCCCCGCTTCCGGGCTGTCGATGACCGGCAGCGGCTCGTAGACCACCTCGATCAGCGTCAGCGCATATTCGGCCAGCTCCTCGGTTTCAGCCGCAACCGCCGCCACGGCATCCCCGGCGAAACGCACGCGATCCTCGCACAACACCGGCTGATCGGGAACCGCGATACCGAACAAATTCAAGCCCGGCACGTCGCGATGGGTAAGCACCGCATGAACCCCCGGCAGCCGCTGCGCCCGGCTCGTGTCGATGGACAAGATCCAGGCGTGCGGATAAGCGCTTCGCAAAATTTTGCCGTACAGCATGCCGGGCATGCCCATATCCGTCAAATACGCCAGCCGTCCGGTCACCTTATCCGGTCCGTCCGGGCGTATGTGCCAGCGTGTTCCTGCCATCGTTCTATCCAGTCTCATCCTGCCCCTCCTCTCTCAGTCCCCCCGGCAGCCGGCGCGCTCCTCCAGGAACGCCGTCAGCAAATGGGCGGCCGCACGCTTGCGGTATGCCGCCGTAGCGAAAGCATCCGCTCCGCTGTCGAACCCTTCCATCACGGCTTGATGCACGCTGCGCCTCAAGTCCGCGCTCCATACGCTTCCTTCCAGCAGCGCCTCAGCCTCCGCCAGCCGGCAGGCGACCGCAGCGGCGCTGCCGGCGGCCAACCGTACGCCGCGCAGCCTGCCCGCCGCATCGAGCCGAAATTGTCCGGCTACCGTCACGACGGAAGGACAGAACCCTTCGCGCCGCCCGACTTTCTCGTAATAGCTGCAAGTCTCTTGGTCATCCGCCTTCCTGCTCCAGCGAACCTCCTTCAGCAGGCGCGTCTCCTTCGCGGAGCCGCCGTTCGCACGCCGCTGCTCCAGCCAGGCGCCGAGCGGCTCGGCCACCGACCCGCTGCCGTCGTACCATACCAGCTCTGCGTCCGTCACGGCCAAAGCGGGCAGCGAATCGCCCGAGGCCGACATGACGTTGCCTCCGATCGTACCCAGGCGGCGAATGGAGGGAGCCGCGATACGGCGGCAGGCTTCCTTCAGCAAGGACGGAGCGTCCCCCCATTGCTGACAAGCGGCGAGCGTCACGCCCGCACCGATTCGAATCGCTGCCCCGCCCGCTTCGCATCCCTGCAGTTCCGGTACCGATTCAAGGCTGATCAGATGCCCCGGCATGATCGCCGTCCCCGCTTCCCACTGCGTTCGCAGCAGCGTGCCGCCGGAGACGATCACGGCCTGCTCGCCCAGTGTCCTCTTCAACTGCCAAGCTTCCGCCAGCGTTCGCGGCTGCCACACCCGCTTCCGCATTTCCGGCAAGGGATATTCGCCAACAGCCATCCGCCTCACCTCGCTTTTCCAGACTCATCACGTTCACCTCTAGTGGCGCTGCTCCCGCAAATACGGAAGTCCGAGCGCTTCGGGGCCGCCCGAAGGCTTGCTGCGCGTTTTCCAGCCGACATACATCAGTACGCCGATGGTGATCAGGTACGGCATCATTTTCAGAAAATACGAAGGAATCGGGGTTCCCAGCAATTGAATGCGGAAGCCCAGGGCATCAAGCCCGCCGAATAAATAAGCGGCGAACAAAGCGCGAACCGGATTCCAACGGGCGAAAATAATGAGCGCCACCGCGATCCACCCGCGTCCGGCCGTCATCCCTTCCGTCCAGCTGGGCGAATACGCCAGGATCAAATACGAGCCGGCCAAGCCCATCAGCATCGAGCCGAGCACGACATACGTGTAGCGAAACAGCGCCACCGGAATGCCCATTACGTCCGCCGTCCCCGGACTATCGCCGACGGCGCGGAGATGCAGCCCCCAGGACGTACGGTAAATAAGCGTGTGCAGCGCGACGACGAGCACCAGGCTGAACCATACGATCCAATCCTGATGCGCCAGCAGCCTGCCGGCGAACGGCACGGCTTCCAGCCACGGCAGATCGAGCTTCGGCACGGAGCCTGGAATCGGCTGGCCGCTGAACTTTTTGCCCAAGTAGGCGCTTAATCCGGTGCCGAACAGCGTAATGGCCAGACCGCTGACGGTTTGGTTCGCATGCAGCGTAACCGTCAATAAGGCGTGCAGCCCGCCCAACAGCGCCGTACCCAGCAGCGCCGACAGAAGCGCGAGCCCCAGGCTTTGGGTCGTGATATAAGTCATGCAGGAGAGCACGGCTCCCATCAGCATGATGCCTTCCGTACCGAGATGAATAATGCCCGCCCTCTCCGATAAAATCCCCCCGAGCGCGGCAAGCAGCAGCGGGGTCCCGGCGGAAATCGCCGCGATCAGCAAAGTAATCGTGAATTCCAACGTGAACAGCCCCCTTCGACCGCCGGTCGACTCCCGGCTCCTTATGCTTTATCGCTGCGGCTGCGGCGCAGCCGGTATTTTCCGAAGTGATCCCCGGCAATCAGAAAGAATAAGATCGCGCCCTGGAGCATCAGCGACATGGACGACGGCAGCCCGATCGTCTGCACGCTGTAGCCGCCGACAATCAGTGCGCCGAACAGCACGGACGACACAAGCAGGCCGGCCGGATTCAGCTTGGCGAGCCAAGCGACGATAATGGCCGTATACCCGTAACCGGGCGACAATCCGTACATCAGCCGGTGCGTCACCCCGGACACCTCGCTCATGCCCGCAAGTCCGGCCAGGCCGCCGCTGATCAGCATCACGACGATAATGTGACGGTTCACCGCGATCCCCGCGTACTTGGCCGCAGCCGGATTCGCGCCGAGCAAGCGAAGCTCGTAGCCCCAGCGCGTGTAGTTCATCCAGACCGCGTACAGAATGACCGCGACCAGACCGTATACCAGCCCCAGGTGAAGCCGCGAGCCGCCCAGCGTCAGCAGCTGCTGCGCCGGCGGAAATTCCGCGGTGCCGGGGAAATTCATCCCTTTCGGATCTTTCCAGGGACCGAACACGAAGAAATTCAGCAATAGAATCGCCACATAATTCAACATTAAAGAAGTAATCAGCTCGTTCACCCGGAACAGCGTACGAGGCAGGGCCGTCAGCAGCCCCCACAGCGCGCCCCCGGCCATCCCGGCGATCATCATGACGGGAATCGCCCAAAGCCCGCCGAGCTCCGGCCAATAAATCGTAACCGCCGTCGCGGAGATCGCACCGGCGATCAGCTGTCCTTCCGCTCCGATATTCCAAATCGAAATGCGGTAGGCGAACGAGACGCCGAGTCCGCATAACAGCAGCGGAATCGCTTTGACCATCGTTTCGCTGATGCCGTAGCTGGAGCCGAAGGCGCCTTGAAGCATTTTCAAATAAACGGCGATCGGGTTCATGCCGTTCAGCGCAATAAACAACCCGCAAAACACCAGCGCCAGCCCAACCGACACGATCGGCATCCACCATACGCCAGATGGAGCGGAGTTCAGCTCCAGGCGAAATTTAGGCTTGTCGGCGCCCCCGGCTTCCGCCGTCTGCGCCTTTGCTCCCCAAGCTCCGGCGGAGGGTTCGGTACTCATATGGCTTCACCTCGCGATTCCGGTAAGCCGGCCATGGCGGAGCCGATATCGCCCCGGTCCAACGTCCCGGCTCGAAATTCGGCTTGAATCGTGCCGTTAAACAGCACGAGCACACGATCCGACAGCTTGATTACTTCGTCCAAATCCTCGGATATGAGCAGGATGCCCGTTCCGCCTTCGGCGAGCTCCCGAAGCATGCGATGCACCCCGTTAGCAGCCCCGACATCGAGACCCTGCGTCGGATGCACGGCAACGAGCAGCTTCGGCTTCTGCTCCGCTTCGCGGGCGAGCACAAGCTTCTGCTGGTTGCCTCCGGACAGCTGGCGCACCGGCGCGTCCAGACCGGGCGTCTTGACGTCGAACTTCCGCACCAGCTCCTCGGCCCACCTGCGGTTTCCCCCTTTTCGCAAGAAGCCGAGACGCGAACGGGCCGGGGTACGATACGACTTGAATAATAAATTATCCGTGACGCCGAGCGATCCAGCTAAGCCGCTTTTCATCCGGTTCTCCGGAATATGGGCGACACCCAGCTCAATCAGCCTGCGCACGCTGGGCGTCTGCAGCTCCCGGCCGTCGTATACGACCGTACCCGACTGCCAGGGGCGCAGTCCCGTCAACGCTTCCGCCAGCTCCTTCTGCCCGTTGCCGGCAACCCCGGCGACGCCGACGATCTCGCCCTTGCCTACCTGCAGCGTAACGCCCTGCAGCGCCTGGCGACCATGATCCGCGTTCACCTGCAGCCGCTCCACGGCGAGAATCGCGCCAAGCGCCTCCCGCTGATCACGGATCGGCGACGGATCGGCATGATTCGCTGTTGCCGCCTCGATCGACCGCCCGACCATCAGCTGCGCCAGCTCCTGTTCCGACGTATCCGCCTTGGCGACAGATGCGATCATCTTTCCTTTGCGCATCATGGACATCACATCGGCAACCGCCATGACCTCCCTCAGCTTGTGGGTCGTAATCATGACCGTCTTGCCTTCCTGCTTCATCGACCTCAGCGTGCGGAACAGCTCTTCCGCTTCTCCCGGCGTCAACACGGAGGTCGGCTCGTCGAGGATGACGATGTCCGCCCCGCGGTATAACGTCTTCATAATTTCCACGCGCTGCTGCTCGCCGACGGACAGCTGCCAGACCGGCCGGTCCATCGGAACGCTCAGGCCGAATTTACGAGCCAGCTCTTCCAGCTCCCGCTGCTTGCTCCGCATCCAGCCTTTGCCTCGCCAAACGCTGCCGCGCTGGCCCAGTACAATATTCTCCGCTCCGGTCATCGCCGCCACCAGCCGAAAATGCTGGTGGACCATGCCGATCCCGAGCTTCATCGCGTCCTTCGGACCGCGAATGTGGACCGGCTTCCCGCCGATGCGAATCTCGCCTTCGTCCGCGCGGTACACGCCGGATAATATCGACATGATCGTGCTCTTGCCGGCCCCGTTCTCGCCGAGCAGCGCATGAATCTCGCCCCGCCGAACGGACAGGTCGACGCCGTCGCTTGCGGTTACCGGGCCGAACCGCTTTAGGATACCGGTCATTTCAAACGCATATTCCGTCATTCGAGTCAGCCTCTCTTCTTCACCCGGGGCCTTCGGCTAGCACAAATCCCTTCGCGGTTACGAAGGGATTTGCATCATGGGAAGCCCGTTTTATTTCGGGATCGTGCCTTCAACCCCTTTGACAAACCAGTTCGTGCTTAAAATATCCGCATCCGCCAGCGTCTTGCCTTCTTCCACCTTCACACTGCCCGCCGCATCGTAGATCGGCCCTTTGAATACGTCAAGCTCGCCGCTCATCACCTTGGCCTTGGCATCCTCGACCAGCTTCTTCACGTCGTCCGGCACGTTCTTGCCGAGCGGCGCCAAATCGACGATGCCGTCCTTCATGCTGCCCCAATATTGGCCGGGCTTCCATTTGCCCTCCATGACTTCCTTGACCACTTGCGTGTAGTAAGGGCCCCACTTCCATACCGGGGACGTGATGTACGCTTCCGGTGCGAACCGCGACATATCGGAATCGTTGCCGATGCCGAACGCCCCGCGCTCTTGAGCCGCCTGCAGGCTGGCCGGAGAGTCCTGATAAGCGGCGATGACGTCGGCGCCTTTGTCCAGCAAGCTGACGGCGGCTTGCCGCTCCGTCGCCGGATCGTACCAGGTGTTGCTCCACACGACGTTGACTTTCGCGTCCGGATTGACGCTTTGCGCACCCAGCGTGAACGCGTTGATGTTATAAATGACTTCCGGAATCGGGAACGCGCCGACGTAACCGATCACGTTCTTTTTCGTCATTTTACCGGCGGAGATGCCTGCCAAATAGCTGGCCTGATAATTGCGTCCGAAATAGGTGCCCATATTGTCGGCCGTTTTGTAGCCGGATGCGTGCATGAAGACAACCTTCGGAAACTTCTTGGCGACATTCAGCGTGTATTCCATGTAACCGAAGCTTGTTGTAAAAATGAGGTCGTGGTTTTGCGCCAGCTCCGTGATCACCCGCTCGGCATCGGCGCTTTCCGGTACGTTCTCGACGAAATCAGCCTTGATGCCCAGCTCCTTCTCCATCTGCAAACGCCCTTGGTCGTGCTCGTACGTCCAACCGCCGTCACCTGGAGGTCCGATGTAGACGAATGCGACGCGCGGTGCCTTTGTCTCTGTCGGCTTCGCCGCCGTATCCGCAGGCTTCGGATCAGTCGTCCCTGTCGCAGCCGGTTTCGCACTTTCTTGCGAACAACCGGCCACCCCCACAATCATGGCCAAAATCAACATCAATGCCGCCGTCCATACCTGAGTCAGTCTCATTGCGCTCTCCTCCGCATACATGATTTAGATCATTTCGTTTACTTGGGCACCATCGTTGTCTTTGAAGTAATTTCACTATAAGTCAGCGGCATATATACGTCAATTAATATGACATTATTTTGTTTTTTGTGCTAAAAAGATGAGCTGTTTTTGTGAAATAATCACCTTTATCGGTATATACATAACATATAGTTAACACTACACGGAGCTTTCTCGTATATTCGCCGTCCTATGTAGTCCTCCCTGCGCCCAAACCCGCTCAGCCGGACCCGTCTCGCGCAAATAGCGGAGCTTTCATTCGAAAATAACGGAACCACGATGCGCGATTCGCCTAAACCTCGCAGCTCGGTCCCTCCAGCATAACGATGCCCCTTACAGTTCCGCTATTTACTTCCACCTCTCCTTCCAGCCCCTTCACCGACTTATCCGCCGAGCACGTAACGTTCAATGAAAAGCTCCACTTCAAGCGGCGTGTCCAAATCCGTGAACCACGCCGCTTCCCCCTCCAGCAGTTTCCCCCGCAGCCGCGAGCCCGTCAGCAGCTTGCGCGCCCCCTCGTCCCCTGCCAAACGGCGCAGCGTGTCAAATACGGACGCTGCGAACAGCACCGGCGGCCGCGCCTCTCCCCGATCCGCCCAGGCTGCGAATTCAAGCGACGGATCGGCCCTGTATGCCGCCAACAGCCGGTCGATCATGTCCGCGCGCAGCAGCGGCTGATCCGCCAGCAGGACAACAACCGCATCATACGGACCGTTGTCGGCCGCAGCCGACAAGCCCGCTCGAATCGAGAGCGCCATTCCGAGCTCCGCCTCGGGCGCGGGAATGAGGAAGCAGCGTTCACCCGCGGCCTCCCCCTCTGCAAAAGGATACCAGTCCGGCCGCTCCCCTGAACGCGTAACAACGAAGATATCATCCAACCCGGATTGAGCCGCCTCCCGCAGCGCCATACCGCCAAGCGGACCCTTATCCCCGAGCGGGATGGACAGCTTGGGGACTCCCATTCGCCGGCTTTGACCGGCTGCCAAATACAGCCCCGCCGCCTTCAAGCGCACTTCCCCTTTCCCCGCGTATATCTGCCCGCCTGCGCACGGCAATCAACTCCGCCACGACGCTGACGGCGATCTCCTGCGGCCCGACCGCCCCGATGGCCAGCCCGATAGGCCAGTGCAGCCATGGCGGCGAGTTCATTCCTTCCAGCAACCGCCGGGTCCGCGCCTTCGAGCCGAGCACTCCGACGTAACGGGCAGCCCGCGGCCACAACGCCTGCAAGCATTGACGGTCGCGGCCCGGATGATGGCTCATCACCACAACGTAATCCGATTCGCTTACGCCGAGCCGCTCGACCGCCTCCACCGGCGAGCCGACGAACGTCCCACAGCCGGGAAAATGCCCCGGGCAGCAAAGCGATTCCCGCCAATCGGCCACGACGACGCGAAACCCGGACGCAGCAGCCAGCGCAGCGAGCGGCTCGGCATCCGCACCCGCGCCGAATATAAGCAAACGCGGCTTCGGTTCGCACAGCAAGCGGAAGCCATCGTCTTCCCAGCCTGTCGCCGCCTCCCCGGAACTTACCGCTTCCACTTCGTACTCCAGGCTCGCATCCAGCACTCCCGGCATTCCCCACATTTCCGGCCCCCTCGACTCTCCCGGCAGCCCCGGCATTCCCGATTCCTCGTGCCTGCCAAGCCCTTCCGGCGCGCCCGCCGCACCAGTGCCGCTCATGAATGCAGACCGGGCGGCCTTCGATTGCCGCCGCCGCACCAAGCAGCACGCTTCGCCGAGCCGCAATCGCGACAGCAGCTCGGTCAGCGCGTCGGCGAGCCTTCCTTCCACCGATTCCAGCAGCACCGTGATTTTTCCGCCGCAGCCGACCGTTTCTCCCCATGCCCAATCGTCGGCATCCCTCATGTCGTACTCAACCGTTTGCGGGGGACCGCCGGCCGCAATGTCCGGCACCCGTTCCATGACGTCGGCCTCCAGGCAGCCCGGACTGATCGCCCCGACACGGCGACCGTCGGCATAAAGCAGCATCGAAGCGCCCTCCTTGCGGTAGGCATGACCCTCCACTCCGATGACTGTGGCCAGTACAGCATTCCCGCGCGTTTCGTCCCATGCGTCCAGCACCTCGTGGAACTCCATACCACCACCCCCTTTCAACTTATAAGACCGTTACTCCGAATCCCGCTCATCAAGCATGCGCCGGAACATAAACGCCAGCTTCAGCCTCAGCAAATCGTTCATTTTTTTGAAATCGGCCCCGAGGATTTCACCGATCTTCTCCAGCCGGTAGGCCACCGTGTTGCGATGCACGAACAAATGCTTCGCCGCCTCGTTCACCTGGCCGTCATGCTCCAGGAACGCTTCCAGCGTCCGCAGCATTTCGTGTGCGTAATCCGGGTCTTTGGCCAACAGCTCCGCCAGCACCTCTTGCCCGTACGTACGCATCTCGTTCGTCGGCACGTGGCGGAATACATAGGCCAGCTCCACCGATTCGAAGCGCACGACCTTGTCGGCGACGCCAAGCCGCTCCGCCAGCTCGAACGCCTCCGAGCACTCCATGTAAGCTTGCCGGAGAACAGCAGGCTTCGTTTTCTTATTGCTTACGGACATTCGAATTTGCGGCAAAATCCCTTTGTCCAACATACAGCCGAGCGCGCGGTTCATGATGTCCGGCAGCTTGCCGGAGCCTGCCCATTCGTCGCCCCGAAAAATCGAGAATACCCCGTTCCCCACCACGAAATGCACAACCTCCAGCTCGCGAAAAGCCGGGTTGTACTCCAGCTCCTCCCGAACGGCCTTGATGACCTCCCGGTGCGCCCCGTCCACCCCTGACATCACCTTCGTCAGCACACATTGATAGGAACCGCCCAGCACGCGAATACCCAGATCCTCCATCTGCGCCGTAAGCATCCCGACCGGCACGTCTTGACTCAAATAGCGGGCAAACATCCCGCCCAAATCGCGATTCAGCGAACGCTCCAGCTCATCGCGATAAATGCAGCTCAAGTGATGCGCGAGAATTTCCGCCGTTTGCACGAACAGCCCCTCTTCTTCCTTCATAAGCGCCACCTCATGCCGGCCGAAGACCGCGTACCCGATACATTCCCGTTTGTACTCGACGGGAACGCGGTACATTTCGCCTCCTCCCGCCCGCAAGCGCCTGACCCCTTCGCGCCAAGGCCAACCTTCCAGCAGCTGCTTATCCCCGTACGACGTCGCATTGTAAATCAAATGGCCGCGCGAGCTCACCACGGCGAACGGCGTCTCTACAATCGCCTGCACTTGTTCAAAAAACATCGAATCCGACTGCGCGCCCAGCGCAAATTGCATCAGCTTCTTTTGCTTCTCCAGCAATCTTTGAAGCGATCGCGTATTTCGCTCCAGCTCCGCATGAAACAACCCGTTCATCTGATCGGAAAAAGTAAACTGATACGGCAGCTCGATCAGCGGAAATCCGAGCCGGTCCGCCTCCTCCACAATCGACTGGGGCACATTCGTCCAAAAACGGCCGAGCTTGATGCCCAGCCCCGCAGAGCCTCTCGCATGGAGCTTGCGCAGCAAATCGATCGCTTCTTCAGGCCGGTCCTTCATCACGTAAGCCGTCGTGAACAGCATCTCTCCGTCTTTGATCCATTCCGTAATATCCGGCGCATCCATCACATTGACCGATTTCACGATGCGTGCGGCCCCATCCCTCCCGGCGATCAAACGCCCTTCCGACAGCGGGTATACCGATAACGCCTGTTCGACCGTCATATTCATAGAACCCACCCTCCGCGCCAAAAAAAACGCAAAATATAACATTATATGTTATATTAAAATTTGTTTATGTAATAATATATAACACTAAATACAATTTTATGTAAACCGTCAAATCGATAAATTTTCATAAATTGGGCTGCCGAAGTTGCCTCCTTTACACCCGCCCCTAATCTCTGACCCTCCAATAAATCCAGTAAAACCTAGTATTTCAGCATTTCGCAATCCAATGATCCGAACCGTCCCCTAACGAGAGAACGCTGGAAACACCCGAAATTGAACGGCTGCGTTCAACAATTTGCAATTAATTATGTTATGTTTGTGTAATATATTAATTGAAAAACCCTTATTTTATGTTTTTGTTGTTATTATTATTGACATAAATCATGACCGTACGTATAGTAATAAGAAAAGCTTCTGGTCGGAGCACTTTCGAGGAAGATGCGTTCGTGTTTTGGCGGCAGCTTTTCTTGCGAAACCGTTTCTTGCGATACGGATCATCTCCAGCTTCCGTCCGTTAACTGAAGATCGTCGTTCCTATGCCGATAGACATTCCCGTTGAATGTCTATTTCCTTCTATAAATCGAAAGGAGAACAAGCGTTATGGATACCGTCATCACCAAGGAATTGATACGAAAGCTGCCGAAGGTCGACCTTCATCTGCACTTGGACGGCTGCGTCAAACCGGAAACGGCGCTCGAGCTGGCCAGTACGCTGGGCATTCCGCTGCCTGCCTCCGAGAAGGAGCTGCTGCTGCCTTATATGCAGGTGACCGACGATTGCGGAAGCTTGAAGGAATATTTAAGCAAGTTCGACTTTACGACGCCGTTTCTGCAAACGGGAGACGCCTTAAAGCGCGTCGCCCGCGAGGCGGTCGAGCAAGCCGCCGAGCACAGCTGCGGTTATATCGAGGTTCGCTTCGCGCCGCAGCTTCACCGGAAGAAGGGCTTATCCGTCGACGAAACGATGTACTGGGTGACCGAAGGGCTCAAACAGGGAGAAGCGCGCTGCGGCGTCAAAGCGCGCGCCATCGCGATCTGCATGCGCAACCATTCGCAGCAGGCCAATCGCGAGGTCGTGGAAGCCGCGGCCCGCTTCCTCGGCCAAGGCGTCGTCGCCGTCGACCTTGCGGGCGATGAAGCTTCGTTCCCGGCGGAGTTATTCCGCGATACGTTCGCGTTAGCCCGCAAACACGGCATTCCGATTACGATCCATGCCGGCGAAGCGGCGGGACCGGCCAACATTTATGAGGCCGTTACCCGGCTTGGCGCCGTTCGGATCGGGCACGGCGTGCGTCTGCAGGAAAACCCGGAAGTATTGGAGATTGTCAGAGAGCGGAACGTCCCATTGGAGCTTTGTCCGGTCAGCAACATCCAGACGAAGGCCGTATCCGGTTGGGAGGCGTATCCGATCAAGCAGTACTTCGAGCAGGGGTTGACGCTGACCGTCAATACGGATAATCCGACCGTATCCGGCACGACGATTACGCAAGAGTACCAAACGATCGCAGAGAAGTTTCATTTTACGCTGCACGAGCTGGCCGCGATCGTTATGAACGGCGTGGATGCGGCCTTCCTGGAGCCTCGCGAGAAACGGATCTTGAAGGCCGATTTCAAGCGCAAGCTGGGCGAGCTGCAGATTAACGTCCTCTAGGAAGTGCGCAAAGAAGCGCCTGCCGGAACACAAACCCGTCCAAGACGGAGTCGTGCCCCGATAGGCGCTTTTTGCGGCGATCCTGAACAGGCGTCACGCCTCCGCGCAAAGTTTGCCATTTGAGTCTAATACGCTTGTCTCCTGCATAGTCATGAAGTATAAATCGAGGCAAAAGCGAGGTAATCCCCATGGACTTTAATAAACTGGCGCGTTATTGCGAACTGAAGGATCAGCACAAAAAAATAGAAGACGAGCTCGAATCGATTCGCAGAGACATCCTCTCGATGTACCCGGAAAGCGCGGAGCTGCACGTCAACGACTACACGGTAAAAGTCATTTATCAAGAGAAAAAGCAATTCGTCGACCACCTGTTATTCGACGCGCTGCCGGATCCGCAGCTATGGAAGAACGTATCAAAACCGGATCAAGCGAAAATTTCCGCCTTGCTTAAAGCGAACATTATTACCGAGGAAATGATTGAAGGAACCTACAGCGTGATCCGGACACCGTACCTCTACGTCAACAAGTAACTGTCCCCCCAGACAAACAGACGCTGCGCCTCGGGCGCAGCGTCTGTTTGTCTTCTTCTCGCTTGAGCTTCAGCCAGCCGCCCCATGTCGGCTTGCCGGCACTTAACCGCTATGCTTTTCCGCCTGCTTTAGACCGTCCACCGCCACGATTGATGCTCCATGAGTCCATCGAACCTGCAAGAGCAATCAGCTTCCGCATCCCTTCCCTCAGCTGCGGCTCGTTCGCATAGGAGTAGCTGACGCGCGCCCAGGAGGTCAGCTCCCGCTTCGGATCGCAGATGATACCGGGGACAAAGGAAATCGACTGCCGCATGCTTGCGGCCAGCAGCTTCTCGGCCGATAGGCCGCCAGACAGGCGCACCCACAAATTCAATCCGCCCTGCGGGCTGATCCATTGCCAATCGGTAGCCGCAAGCTCCTCCTCCACGATCTCTTTACGGATTTGGAGAGCGATACGAAGCTTCTTGAGATGCTGCTGCAGCCGGTCCGATGTAAAATAATGCAAAAACATCTTCTGGTTCAACAGCGGAGAGCCGTTGTCCGATAACGACTTGGCGGTCAGCAGCGGCTTCATGAGCGGCGGTCTGCTCATAACAGCGGCAACCCGAAGCCCGGGGGAGACATATTTGCTAAACCCGCGGATGTAGATCACGCAGCCTTCCGTGTCATAAGTGAACAACGGCGGCGGCGGCTCCCGGTCGAAATAAATGTCGTAGCACGTATCGTCATCCACCAGCAAGCACCGGTATCGTTCCGCCAGCTCCACCAGTTTTTTGCGCTGTTCGACCGGAACCGTATAACCCGTCGGATTGTGGAACGTCGGGTTCATATAGAACAGACGAGGCTTATACCGGCGCATGCACCCCTCCACCTGCTCGAGATTATAACCGTCCGGGTGAATGTCCACAGGAATGATCTGCGCCCCCTGCTGGCGGAAAATATCATAGGCCACGCTATACGTCGGCCGCTCCAGCAATATCGTATCCATCGGTTTCACCAGGATACGGGCAATCAGATTAATCGCCTGCTGCGCTCCAGATGTAATGAGGATCTCATCCGGTGTCAGATGAAACAGGTGTCGCTTCGTGAAATACCGGCACAACGCCTCCCGCAGCTCCTCATCCCCCTGTACCGGGGAGTAGGTGGCCAGCACCTTCGGATACAGATCGAACACCCTCTTTACATAATCCGTCAAATACATATTCGGAAGGAGGTTCGGATCAATGATCGCCTCGGACAATTGGTAAGCGACCGGGATGCGATGAATTTCAGACAAATGATTCACCGTCTCATAAGCGGGCACCAGCGCGTCCACGGCCTCCGGCATCTGAGAACCACTTGGCTGTAAGAAGTAACCCGACTTGTCCTTGACATATACTTTTCCCTGCTCCACCAACAGCCGGTAAGCGCGAAATACGGTCAGCCGGTGAACCTGAAGCTCTTGGGCAAGCTGCCGGATGGACGGCAGCTTCTCATGCTCCTTCCAGTCGCCGCGCCGGATCCGGTTCTCGATGTGATCGTACACCTGCTCGAATAACCGGTACGATTGACCGGTTGAATAAGATTGTCTCGGCATCCATGCCACATCCTTTGGTTCAACTTCTCCTATTGTACCTCATTCCTGGCCCATCTGTTCTATTCCATTTCATCTGTTCTACGCTTCCTCCTGTACGATGGATCAAAAGGAGGAACCGCGATGATCCTGTTCGGTTATTTGTTCATGTGCGCCATCTTCGGCACAACGTTTCTAGTTATTAAGGCGGGAATCGATGCGGGAGCCGCTCCCTTCTTCTCGGCCGGCATCCGCTTCTTGGCTGCGGGCCTGATTCTGTTTCTGTATATGCTGGGGAAGCGCCGAACCCGGCTGTCGCTGCTGTGGCGTAAAGAAACGCTGCTTACCGGCACGGGCCTTACATTCGGCACGTTCTCAACGCTGTACTGGGCCGAGCAATATGTCGCATCCGGTCTGGCCGCCGTGCTCTCGGCGACAGGACCGATCATGATGCTGCTGCTCCAAGCGCTCCTGCACCGCCAGAAGCCAACCGCCGCATCCGCTGCCGGCTGTGCGATCGGCTTTGCCGGCGTCGTCCTGCTGCTGCTGCCCGGCTTATCGCTGGGGATGAGCATGCTGTGGGTGCTGGGCTGTGTACTGATTTTACTGGGCGAGCTGAGCTATTCGTCGGGAGCCTTGTACACCAAACAAGTGATCACCCGATTTCCCGATACGTCGCCGATCGCGCTCAATGCTGCACAGATGATGCACGGCGGCGCGTTGCTCCTGATCTTGTCCCTGCTCACGGAGCGGATCGATCTCGCGCCCTACGCCACGCTTTCCGGCGCAGGCTCACTCGTGTACTTGACCGTCATCGGCTCCATGGTCGGGCACAGCTTGTTCTATTGGCTCGTCTCCAGGACGAACCCGGTGTTCCCGTCAACGTGGCTGTATGTTTCACCGTTGATTGCCATGACGCTTGGCAGCCTGTTGTATAACGAAGCCTTATCCTGGCTTACCGCGGCAGGGGGCATCCTCATCATATTCGGCATCGTTCTGGTGAACGCCGACGGGCTGCAGAAATTGCATGCTGCTATGACGCGTACATGATTTTTCGGAGGTTTGAACTCATAAAAAAATCACGGGTTACGACATCGTAACCCGTGATTTTTTTATTCCGCTTTTCGATAAAATCCTTCAAAACGCGTCCTACACCGTAACGGTGCTTTTCTCCATGGCATGCCCGCCAAATTCGTTCCGCAGAGCGGCCACGACTTTGCCTGTGAACGTATCGTGATCCAGGGAACGGTAGCGCATCAGCAGAGACATGGCAATGACCGGCGTCGCTGTCTGAAGATCCATAGCTTCCTCCACCGTCCATTTGCCTTCGCCGGAGGAATGCATCACACCTTTGATCTCATCCAGCTTGGCATCTTTGGAAAAAGCGCGTTCCGTCAAATCCATCAGCCAGGAACGGATGACGGAGCCGTGATTCCAGACCCGGGCCACCTGCTCATAGTCGAAATCAAACCCGCTTTTCTCCAACACCTCGAAGCCTTCACCGATAGCGGCCATCATGCCGTATTCGATTCCGTTATGAACCATCTTCAGGTAGTGGCCGCTCCCGGCTTTACCCGCATACAAATAGCCTTGGTCCACGGCGGTGTCGCGGAAGATGGGCTCCACTACACGCCATGCTTCCGGGTCCCCGCCAACCATGTAGCAGGCCCCGTGCCGGGCGCCCTCCATACCTCCGGAAGTTCCGGCATCCATAAAGTGAATCCCTTTTTCTTTCAACTGATTGTATCGGCGAATCGATTCCTTGTAGTGCGAATTCCCCGCTTCGATGACAATATCGCCTTGGGACAGGAGCGGCGTTATTTGACCGATGACGGTATCCACCGCCGAATGGGGCACCATAATCCATACAATCCGCGGAACCGGCAAAGCTTGAACAAGCTCTTGCAGCCCGGATGCGCCCTGTGCCCCGTAGCTTTTCATTTCGGCCACCGCGTCCGTATTTAAATCAAAAGCAACCACTTCGTGCTTGTGATCCATTAAATTTTTGCCTAAATTTAAACCCATCTTACCTAAACCGACTAATCCGATTTTCATATGACGCTATCCTCCTGATGTCAAGATTCGGGTCGTTCTCCTGTTATGGCGCTGAAGCTGTGACGTGCAGCGTCATTTCCCTGACATCCACCGCTTCTTCATCCGGCCACCAGCGAAACCCTTGCTCCTCCAATAAACGGTGGGCCGCCGCCGGACCGTACGAACCCGATGGATACAAGTGTAGAGGCAGCTGGTTTTCGGCAAAAGCCTCGAGAACGGGCTGCACCCACTCCCAGGCCAGCTCCACTTCCTCCCAATGGGCGAAGAACGTCGCATCGCCTCTCAGCGCGTCGAATATTAAAAGCTCGTAAGCTTCCGGCATCTGACTGGCATCCATCGAGAAGTCCATCATGACAGGTTCCATCTGTCCGTTGTGCAGCAGATTTTTACTATTCAACTGCAGCGTTATCTTTTCATCCGGATTGATATGAATCGTCAACAGGTTCGGAACGGCCTGGTTGGCATTCCCGTACGGTTCCTTGAACCGGTCTTTAAATTCAACGGTGATGCGTGTCGACTTTTCCTTCATTCTTTTGCCGGTCCGAATGTAAATCGGAACCTCATTCCAAAAAAAGTCGTCAATCCAAAGCCGCGCGGCAACAAACGTATCGGTCATCGAGAAAGCGTCAACCCCAGGCTCTTCACGATAGGCGGCGACGGCTTGGCCTTGAATGTCTCCAGCGCCATATTGACCCCGGACGACATGGTTTGCCGCATCCTTTTTGGATAGGCGGCGCAACGATTTCAATAAATGAATCTTTTGCTGGCGAACATTTTTCTCCGTGATTCGGGCAGGCAGATGCATAGCCGTCATCATCAGCAGCTGCAGCATATGGTTCTGAAACATATCCCGGATCGCCCCGGCAGTTTCGTAGTAGCCGGCTCTCTCTTCGACGCCGACCGTTTCGCTCGCTGTAATTTGGATATTGGCAATATATTGATTGCTCCATAACGCTTTAAGCAGCGGATTGGCAGCCACCAGCGTTTCGAGATTTTGCACCATAGGCTTTCCAAGATAGTGATCGATCCGGAAAATTTCATCTTCTTCAAAAGATTGGCTTAGTTTATGATTTAATTCGCGGGCCGATTGTAAGTCGTGCCCGAAAGGTTTTTCAATAATAAGACGCTTCCAGCCTTTGGTCTCGCCTAAACCGCTCTCCTTGATACGGGAAGCAATTACGTCAAAAAATTCGGGGGCGACAGACAAGTAAAACATCCGATTTTCAGGAATGTTTAACTGCTCTTCCCGCTCTTGAACGAGCTTGAGCAGCCCCACGTATCCTTCCTTGTTCGTAACATCCAAAGCATAATAACGGATGCAGTCCAGAAATTCCTCCAGCCGCTCCTGCGCTTCAGGCTTGCGTCTGGAAAAGGTGCGTAAAGATTGCTCGACATAATGTTGAAATTCGGCATCCGTAAACGTTTTTCGTCCCAAGCCGATAACCGAAAAAGATTGGGGTAATTTTTGCTCCAAAAATAAGTTGTACAGCGCCGGGAATATTTTTCTTTTCGCCAAGTCCCCGGTCGATCCAAACAAAACAAAAGTAATTGGATCCATGATTCTTTCCCCCCTTTAATTCCGATTCCTGACGGATCTATATTAAGAAAAGCTCCTGATCGGAGCCTTTCGAGGAAAATGCTGATGTCTGATAAATAGTCCTCACCGAACAGCGAGGACTATTTTCAGTTGTGTACGAGTTTTCAGCTACTCCAAATTGGCATGTCGGCCAAACATCGTCCGGGAATCAAGTCCTTGCTTTTCCATCATCTTCAATATGACGGCGTCGCAAACGAGTAAGAGGGATTGTTCAAATAATGCCCCCATCGGCTGTATGGTTTGATAGGCGCTGCCCTCCTGCTCTTTCGGCGAGCCGGGCATTTTCACCGTAATATCCGATAGCTTGCCAAGCGTGGATTCCGGGGAAATGGTAATCACGGCGACCGATCCCCCCAGACTTTTGGCTTTCTCGGCTACCGGTATTAAAGTTCGCGTCTCTCCTGAACCGGATCCGATGATTAAGGTGTCGCCCTTCTCCAAATTAGGGGTTACGGTTTCGCCGACTACATAAGCTTCAATGCCCATTTGCATCATGCGCATGGCGAAAGCCCGTACCATCAGCCCGGATCTGCCCGCGCCGGCCACAAACACCTTCTTGGATTGAAGGATACGATCGACCAAATCTTCAACTTCCCGATCAGCGACGAAGTCGGCCGTACGATTTAATTCTTTTATGATTTCAGCTAAATAAGAAGTACTCATAAATTAACCTTGTTTGATCAATTTTTGCATTTCGGCTGCGACAGCTTGTTTATCTTCCGCACCGGTAATACCGCCGCCGACGATAACAAGATCCGGTTTTGCTTTAATGACTTCCGGCAGCGTTTCTAATTTAATGCCGCCTGCAACTGCCACTTTTGCATTTTTCACGACGCTTTTGATCGTGTTCAGATCCTCAAAGGAGTTTTTGCCGACTGCCTGAAGATCGTAACCGGTGTGGACGCAAATGTAATCTACGCCAAAGGCATCGAGTTCTTTCGCGCGTCCAGCGATATCTTTAACGCCGATCATGTCGACCAGAATTTTTTTGTTTTGTTTTTTAGCCTCTTCCACGGCACCTTTGATCGTCATATCTTCGGCAACACCGAGAATGGTGACGATATCGGCGCCGGCTTCGGATGCTTTCATAACTTCGTATCCGGCCGCGTCCATGACTTTCAGGTCAGCCAATACTTTCAAATTAGGGAATGCCTCTTTAATTTCCTTTACGGCTCTAAGGCCTTCGTTAATGACGACCGGCGTACCGATTTCTACGATATCTACATACGCCTCAACTTCTTTCACCAGTTTCTTTGCTCCGGGGATGTCTACGAGATCCAACGCTAATTGCAATTCCATGTTTAATTCGCTCCTCTTCATGAATGGTTTTGGTGTTTGTTTTTAATAGTTTGTTTATTTGGTATAATAGTGTATCTACAGCTTAATTTACTGCATGGACTTGCTTAACAAATTCTTTCATGAGCTGTGGAAGGTCGTTCCAAGCATGCCCCGAGACCAGGTTACGGTCGACGTGGCAGCGAGTCTCAACATATTTGGCGCCCGCCGCTTCAACCTCCGGACGGCAAGCATAGTAAGCAGTCATTTCGCGGCCCTTAATATGGTCTGCAATTACCGTTAAAGCTACACTGGCATGGCATAGGATCATTATGGGTTTATTTTTTTCGAAGAAATGGCCGGCAAGTCTGGCAAAATCCGGATGAAGGCGAATATGCTCCGGCGCACGTCCCCCCGGAATGATTAACGCATCAAATTGCTCAGGGTTAATATTTTCGAAAGAAGCATGTGACTCGATGTTATAGCCTTGTTTTTCCGTGAAGGTTTGCCATCCTTCAAAATCATGGACGACGGTATGCAGCACCTTCTGTTCTGTAGGGGAAGCGATCACCGCTTCAAAGCCTTCTTCCAGACAGCGGTAATAGGGATAGTATACTTCTAACGCTTCGACAGCATCCCCTGTCAAAATCAATACCTTCTTAGACACTCGTATCACCTCTCCTTGCAACGTAGTTGTTTACAAGCTAGATTGTATACGCTGTGAAGAAATTATAAAAGAATGCACTTTTTTGTGCGCTGGTTACAAAAAAGTAACTTATGAGAAGTTAGGAGAATAAAATGTCCGATCTGCGCGAGGAAATATTGGATAAAATCAAGAATGGGGATTTCAATTGCGAGAAAGAATTGACGCTGGCTATTATTGGAGGAAAGTGGAAGCTGGTGCTCCTTTGGCATCTGGGAAGAGAGGGAGCGCAGCGCTTCAGCGAGCTTCAGAGGTTATTGCCTAAAATTACGCATAAAATGTTAACGAGCCAGCTGAAGGAATTAATCGATGACGGCATTGTCCATCGCGAGGTATTTCCTGAAGTGCCTCCGAGAGTGGAATATTCCATGACGGAGCTTGGCATGACGCTGCTGCCCATTATAGAAATGATGTATGAATGGGGTAAAAAGAGGATATCAGATATAAGACAGGCTTCTGCGCAAAGATCAGCTGCAGAAGATATATCCCCTTGACTTCATTTTTTGTTGTAACTATAATGATTACACCCGAGAGGTGAACGACATGAAGCAAATTAGCAGCCGCTTTTCCATCGCTGTTCACATCTTGTCTCTTATAGCTATAAGTCCATCGCCATGTACATCGGATTTCATAGCGGCCAGCGTAAATACGAACCCGGTCGTGATCCGCAGAATTATCAGCAGCCTCAAAAAAGCCGGATTCGTGCATGTCAAGGCCGGTGCCGGCGGAGCTTACCTGCGCAAAGAGCTGGATGAAATAACGCTGCTGGACGTTTATCGGGCGGTTGAAGTCGTCGAGAAAGGTGAGCTTTTTAATTTCCATGGACACCCTAACCCTGCTTGTCCGGTTGGGGCTAACATCGAATCCGTTCTTCGAACGAACATGCTTGAAGCTCAGTCTGCCATGGAGCGTCAACTAGCTCAAGTAACGCTGAATCAACTGGTGACTGAACTAAGCAAGAAAACCGCTCTTTAATGAGCTGATTTGTTCATGTGGTCTGTAGCTGGTTCTATGTTCTTCTAATTTTTTTCGCATGCGTTGTAACAGAATCAGTTACAATGTTGCCATTCTCGAAAAATTGATCAGAAGAAGGGAAGAAATCTCATGTCCATTTTTGTTACCGGCGCTACAGGCGAACTCGGAGGCCTTGTCATCGAACATCTGCTCAAAAAAGTTCCTGCAGCTCAAATCACAGCCGTCGTCCGCAATGTGGAGAAAGCTTCTTCGCTCGCCGGGCTCGGAATTGAAGTTCGTTATGGCGATTACACGAAACCGGAATCCCTTCAACAAGCTTTCGCCGGCGCCTCCAAGCTGCTCTTTATTTCAAGCCCTGACTCCGACGATACGCTGCGCGTCGTTCAACATGCGAATGTCGTCAAAGCGGCGCGGGATGCCGGCGTTCGACATATTGCCTATACCGGATATGCCTTTGGGGAGGAATCGATCGTCCCTCTAGCCCAGGTCCATCTGGCTACGGAGCATGCGATCCGTACCACCGGCATTCCCTATACGTTCCTTCGCAACTCTCTGTACACCGAAGTATTTATAAATCCGGGACTTGGCGCATCCGTAGAGCATGGAGCCATTGTGACGAATACAGGTCGCGGAACCGTTAATTCCGTGACCCGCAGCGATCTGGCCTTGGCTGCAGCGACCGTTCTTGCAGGTGAAGGACATGAGAACAAGACGTATAATCTTGTTTCCAATCAAACCTGGAGCTTTGACGATTTGGCTCAAATCGTTTCTGAGGTTACCGGTAAAAAAATCGTTCACCAGTCCGTTTCCTTCGAAGAAGAAAAAAATATACTCTTGAACGCCGGCTTGCCTGAGCCTATTGCCGTACTTATGGCGGGTATTTATCATGCGGTTTCCGTGGGCGAGACATCTAAAACATCGGATGATCTGGTCAAGCTGATCGGAACCTTGACGCCTTTGAAGGATACGGTCAAACAAGCCTTGCAGAAATAAGAACTAGTGGAATATTCGAATAATCCCATCCATAGCAAGAGGGCCATTCCTGATAAGGAGTGGCCCTTCGGCTTTTCATTGAATAGAAATTTAACCTTCTATAGATGCTAATGGGTGAGGTGACCCACTTATCGACCGGAAACTTCTTCAAAACAAAATATTACATAGTGTACAGGAGCATTCCCTACATACGGGCAGTTTGCAGCAGCTGGATGGCATTAAAACCTTGATTCCCATCGAAGATATTGTGATTACGGACCAGGTGGAAGTGATCGAAGCCAAGTTACTTAAAGGGTATGCCGCTTTGCAGCTGAAAGCGACTGATCACCAATGCGCGCTTTTTAACCTCCTTTCCGTTATCGTTATCGACTGAACGCCTGGATAGGACGGTTTGGGCTTTGATCAACGGACAAGTAGCCGTTCTAAGCAACGGATCTCCTTATGCGATCACAGCACCGGCCACGCTGCTGGATTTTTTCGTATCGCCTGAAGATTATTATTTGCCTTGGGTGATTGCCTCTTTTTTCAACTCAAATTTTCCGTTCATCCCAAGATTCGGATTATTCAAACTGGCGTTGGAGAGTAAGACAGAAGGAGGAACAAGGTGAGTACGATTAACGAACGTTTTTTAATATCTCCTTTCTTCGTCTTATTTTTGATTTACACCAATTTAGTTGGTGTGGGGATTATAAATTTCCAAAGGGATATTATAGAAGGGGCCGGTTATGATGCATGGATTTCCGTTATCTTATGCGGATTAAGCATCCATATTATAGTTTGGATGATGTACCGTATTCTGGACAAAGCCAATCAGGATGTGATCGATATCAACCCCTATTGCGGTTTTATTCGTTACCTTGCTATACCTTTTGGTCGTCATTATTACATTTGCTTTCTTTTCAGAAGGTTACCTCCAGCATATCATTTGGCCAACATTAACTTTGCTGAAAATTGCTGAAATGCCTTTAATCGAAAGATTCGAATATATTGTGGTTTCCATCTGGTTTCTTGTCGTCCTGCCCAATATATGCATCAAATTATGGGCCGCCTGCCGGGCAGTGAAAAGAATCTCCCCTATCAAGCAGCACACAAGCCTGATCGTTTTTCTAATTCTGTTCTTCGTATTGTCCAACGTCTTGGACGAGCGCAGACTTATCAGGCAATTTGCCGATTTATACGACAATTTCAGTTTTTATTTTGTATACGCCTATATCCCGCTGCTCTTTTTGATTGTTCAGTTTAAGCCCCAAAAAGATACCGGTGAACAAAATCAATGAAATCATGGAGACAAAGGAAAGGAGTTATGAACGAAATGTTTCAGTTCAAACGTTGTTATGCCCTGGCGCTTTGCGCACTGCCTCTCATCACCGGATTCTCTGCGCCGCCTCTCGGTCTGGATGCCGTGATGACCCGAATTATCGAGGAAGCTCCGAAGAAGCGAATTCCTCCCGTTGACGCGAGGGTCGATCGCGTGTGGGGCGCCATACCGGGTTATAATGGCCTTGAGGTCGATACGGAACGAACCTACGAGCTCAATAAGAACAAGCCTGCCGGCAGCCCGATTCAATATGTATATAACGAAACCTCGCCGAGTGTGAATCTGGATAATTTGGGAGCGGAGCCGATCTATAGCGGCAACCCTCAAAAACCGATGGCCGCTTTTATGATCAATGTAGCCTGGGGCGAAGAATTCATTCCCAAAATTCTCGACACCTTGGACAAGCATAAAGTGAAAGCGACCTTTTTCTTTGACGGTTCCTGGCTGAAAAAAAATGTGGCCACCGCACAAAAGATAGGAAGCCGCGGCCATGAGCTGTCCAATCACGCGTATTCCCACAAAAATATGAGCCAATTAAGCAAAAGTCAGGCTCTCCTGGAAATTTCAAAAACCGAGCAGCTGCTTCAAACGCACTTGCAGGTTAAGAACCGCTGGTTCGCTCCCCCTTCCGGTGATTTCGATAAGCAAACCGTAGAAATCGCGTTAAGCTTGAAGCTGAACACCGTGTTATGGACTTTGGATACGGTGGACTGGCAAAATCCGAGTCCGCAATCCCTCATTCATAAGATTGGGACTAAAGCCGGGAACGGGTCATTGATTCTGATGCATCCCACCCGTTCATCCAGCCTGGCGCTTGACGGGATGATCCAGGCTTTGCAGCACAAAGGATTGCATATAGGGACCGTAAGCGACGTCCTGTCGCCAAAGCGAATTCCAGCTCGTGAACCCGGCTTGCTGACACCCTGATGGGTGAACGTCACATAAATTCCGCGTTTGAATAGTATGTATTGTCAAAAACCGTTACCCCCATATCTCCAAAATAAAGAGGTGAAATCATGGCGGTTGTTAAAGCCAGAGAACAGGATATTACACTCTTGGCCAGATTGCTTCGGGCTGAAGCGGAAGGCGAAGGCGAAAAGGGCATGCTGCTTGTCGGGAACGTAGGAATTAACCGGGTCCGGGCCAATTGCTCCGACTTTAAAGACATTCGTACGATTCCGCAAATGGTATTTCAGCCACACGCTTTCGAAGCGACATTGTATGGATATTTCTACCAAAAGGCACGTGATCGGGAAAAACGTCTGGCCAAAAGATCGGTCGATGGCGAGAGACATTGGCCGGCGAAATTCAGTTTGTGGTATTTCAGACCTCCCGGTGATTGTCCTCCGACTTGGTATAACCAGCCTTTGGTAGGACGGTATAAAAAACATTGCTTCTATGAACCCACCGCCGAAGAGTGCGAAAACATTTATAATACTTATTAAACAAGGACAAATAAAAGGAGCCGCGCCGGCTCCTTTTATTTGTTTCTTTTATATTTTACCTTTTTAATTTAACGGGCCGTTGGAAAAAGACGCTGGATCATCGCACTGAATTCTTCAACAAAACCGGCTACCGGTCTTCCTTGCCCTATATCTTGAACGTACCGGTTAACCCGGTCTACAAATTCGGGATTCGTGGACACATAAACGTGCTGGATATTCGGATCGGTTGAACGAACCTCATTGGCGATTTGTTCTTCCAGCTGTTGCGGGATTTCCGTTTGAGGCGTGTCCACGACCGCCGCTACATAAGCATTGCGTCTGGTAACCAGCACATTGGCTTGCTTGACGCCATTCAATCGGACAATCTTGTCAGCCGCATTTTTAGCGATTTCGACACGGTTTTCAGCATTCGTTAACGGTGCGTTTTGAGCTGGCTGCGGAGCCGCCTGCTGCCTTACCTGATTCGTTGTTTTATTCGTGCAGCCAGCGGCGAACACGGACAATGAGAGGGCCAGCAGAGCTATACCTTTACCTGTTTGGATGAACATTCGAAACTCGCTCCTTTTTAATTGGGATGGAATTGCAATGGATTTTCTTGAATGCCTTGGCCTTCGATCAGCTTGGAAATACCTACGAATTCGATATCACGC
This sequence comes from Paenibacillus sp. tmac-D7, assembly GCF_006519665.1. Lineage (NCBI taxonomy): Bacteria > Bacillati > Bacillota > Bacilli > Caryophanales > Paenibacillaceae > Paenibacillus > Paenibacillus sp. tmac-D7. Next base: position 79,099 of record NZ_VIDW01000015.1, read on the forward strand.
GCTTGAGCCTGCACTTGTTTAATAACTTCGGCCGTCCCCTTTCCCCCTGCTCCAACATGTCCGATTGCGACACACTTTTCGTGTTCCGTTAAATGCTGCTGCAATAATCGGAGCTGCTTCATCACATGTTTTTTATTTTTTATATCATCTAAAAAAATGTGGTTTTCTATGCAAGGAACACCGATCTGTCGAGCCACTTTCGAGACAATACTCCGATAATTGGTATGACTGTCCAGAAAGAATAGTCCTCTTTCATGGCAAACCGTCAACACGATGTTCATCACACGCTCGTCAACGGTCGCTTTCGATCCCATATGATTATTGATTCCAATCGCGTGCGGAACATCGTCGATGGCCGCATTTACCCGTTTACGGATTTCCTCATCGCTTAAATCGCAAGTAATTGCGCCTGGGCCGAGCCAGCTCCGATTCCCTTTCAACGGCTCCATCGGCAAATGAACAATAACATCGTGTCCCTTACGATGAGCCGCTTCCGCATCACTCTTGGTTGACGGTAGAAACGGCATAATCGCAACCGTAATCGGATAAGGCAAATTGAGCATTTCTTCCGTCCCCGTCATGTTGTTCCCCAAATCATCGATCACAATGACCGCCTTTGGGAGCCCCCCTTGCTCCAGCAGCTGTTCAGCGAACAGAATTTGAGGCAGCCCAAATATGGCGCTGGCGCAAATCGTCAGGATGATAAGTTGTTTGTTCATTTGCTTCACTTGGCCCACTTCCCTATTAGTTTGTCAGCATTCATTTTCTACATAAATAAAGAAAACAATGACAGGATAATAATGTGAACATAGGATGCCAACAAGATGGTTATTATAGGGATGTTACATTGAAGGAGGAATAAGATGCGCATCATCTGCCGTTCACTGGTTGCAACTGCTTTACTCTCCGCCACATTGCTGAACCATGGTCAGGCCGCGCCGCAAAACAAAAATCGGGAATATTATGAAGCCCGGGGGGATATTGTGTGGGAAGTACCCAGCGACGAAAAAATAATAGCTCTAACCTTTGACGATGGTCCCGATCCTGCGGATACCCCGGCAATTTTAGACCTTCTGAAACAATATGAGGCGAAAGCAACCTTCTTTGTAGTCGGAAAGCGCGTTGAAATGTACCCCGAGCTGGCAAAGAGGGAAATCGTCGAAGGCCATGAAATTGCGAACCATACCTACAGTCACAGTTATTTCAGAAAAAGGATGGGCGGGGAAAAAATTCAAAATGAAATACTAAAGGCCGAACAAGCCATCTTCACGACAACGGGGGAGAAACCGCATCTGTTCCGACCTCCTGGAGGCTATTACAGCGAAAATGTAGTGGATGCTTCGAAAAAAAACGGTTATCTGGTCGTCATGTGGTCATGGCATCAGGACACCGAGGACTGGAACAAGCCGGGCGTAAATAAAATCGTCAACAAAGTTTTGAAAAACGCGCGTAACGGCGACATTGTTCTATTCCACGATTATGTCGAAGGAAAAAGCCAAACGCTGGAAGCCTTGAAGCAAGTGCTTCCCGAATTGAAGGAACGCGGCTACCGATTCGTTACGGTATCCGAGCTGCTGACCTTTCGAAAATCTACAACCGTAGAAAAATAGCCTGTCGCGGCGAACGGTTTAAGGCTGTTGACCATGCTCAACAGCCTTAAAGTGATGTATGCAAGTATCTTTTTATGCTTGTTGATTAGGCTCTTCTTGAATCGTCCCAGGCTCAAATACAGGGATAGGAACGTGCGTCTCCTGGAGGTCGCGAAGGATGCGACGACCCGTTGTTGCAAACGGCTGCGCCTCGATCCACTGTCGAATCAGCCTGTTAGTCGGGCCTGCCCATTTGGTTGGCAGCTGGTGTTTCGCTTTAGGGATGAAATGCAGCGTGCTGTTCGGCAATTGCCGGTGGAGCATTTTCGCATATTTGTGAAAGCCGGAATCTTTCTTACCGTAGAGCAGCAGGGTCGGCAGGGGAATCTCCTTCAGCCGCTGCGTGCAGCTATAAGTCAATCCGCTTTTGTAATATTGCTTGTGATTGCGGATGTCTCCTCTTAGGGCAGCACTATAGAGCTTCTTAAAGTTTTCCGGTGAGCTCGCATTGCCCCAGGTGATGGCTGCGGTCAGAACTCGTTTGGCATGAAGGCCCGATGTATAAATCGCAGCCCAGAACCTGCTTCTCAGCATAAGATCGCTGACCTCCGACATAGCGCTTATAAGGATTCCCCCGTGGAACAGGCCCGGATAAGCTAGCATGGCCGCAAGCGCCACCGAGCCGCCGGTCGAATAGCCGCAAATGCAAGCCTTCTTCACCTCGAGCGTGTCCATTAACCCGCGAATATCGCCGGCTATCAACGGAATGGTCAGCGCTGCTTGGAATAGGGGCTCCTGCCATGACCACGAACATCGACGGTTATAATTTGATAAGTATCGGACAGCTGTTCCAACTGATCGTCGAAGTTGTTGCCCTCCAGCAAGGGAGGATGAACGAAAATGATCGGCAACCCCGATCCCTTAACACGGTAATACAACGTAGTTCCGTTGACTTCTGCATATGGCATGGGTCTCTTTTCGCCTTTCTTCTGCTAGCACTTAATAGGAATCAACCGTATTTTTCCCCAATCCGTTTATTGGCTATGCGCGCAGCCTGCGATCCCCCTTCGTTATTTGGAGTAACCGTCCTGCAAATATTTCCTTCGGTACACATCGAGTAACGCCGCGATAAGAATAACTAAGCCTTTCACCACTTGATCCCATGCCGGCGGTACATTCAACAAATTCACCGCGTTGGAAACAAGGGAAATCAGGAGAACGCCCAGCAGGGTGCCCACTATATGGCCTTGTCCGCCAAATAAACTGGTGCCGCCAATGACGACAGCCGCAATGACGGTCTGTTCCAGGCCCAATCCGGCGTTCGGACCCGCCGATTCCAGCCGGGCTGCAAGCAGAAGGCCTGCGATGGACGCCGTCGCTCCCGACAGCACATAGGCGCCCGTGATGACGCCCTTGGTCCGGACTCCTGCCAGTCTCGCTGCTAATTCATTCCCGCCGCTGGCACGGAGGGATCGTCCGTATATCGTGTGTGAAAGAAGGATATGGGCGATCATCGCCAACAACCCGACGATGAGAAGCAGTACGGGAATCCCCTCTATTTCCCCATTGGCCCAATAAATAATGCTGTCCGGAATTTTCGTTACTTTAGCTCCATCCGAATAAATAAGGACGATCCCGCGCGCAACTCCCATTGTGGCCAAAGTCACGATAAGCGGAGGGATTCCCACTCGGGTGACCATAATCCCGTTAACCAAGCCGAAAAGGATGCCGATCAGCAATGAAGCTGCAACTCCCACGAGGACAGGAGCTTGATGGTCGACAATCAGGTCAAGACCGATCATAGACGAAACCGCCAATACCGCTCCAACCGAAAGGTCGATTCCTCCCGTCATCATAACAAAGGTTAATCCCATAGCAAGCACAGCAAGAATCGTCGATTGAAGAAGCAGGTTGACCCAATTCGTCGCCGTAAAAAAGACGGGCGAAAGCATGGTGAGAACTGCACAAAAAATGAGGATCACGGCAAGCAGTCCCAGACTTCCCAAGTAACGAAAAAGGCTTCGTTTCGATACACGCATGTTGGCAAACGGAGAAATGATTTCTGGCATAGATCCTTGTTTCTGTCCCTGTTGCAAATCGTAACACCTCTTCACGCTATTATTGATGAAACTATTGCATCAGATTTAAAATCTTTTCTTCCGTCGCTTCATGACGAGGCAGCTCGCCCGCTACTTTTCCATGATGCATGACCAAGATGCGCGTACATAGACCCAGGAGCTCCTGCAGATCCGAAGAAATTAAGACAACCCCCTTGCCTTTCTTGACCAGTTCATGAATCAGTACATACAACTCGGCCTTCGAGCCCATATCCATACCGCGTGTCGGTTCATCCAACAGGTAGATCTCGCTGTCGGCTGCAAGCCATCTGCCCAACATGACCTTCTGCTGATTCCCGCCGCTTAAATACTTTACTTCCTGGTCAACATGATGAATTTTGATGTCCAGCTCCATCACTTTATCGATCGCCAGGTCCCGCTCATCGTCCTTGTACATAAAGTGACGGCGGGAAAGCCTGTTCCAGCTCGAAATGGATAAATTACTGGATACGCTCATGTCCATCAGCAGTCCTGACTCGATCCGGTTTTCGTGCACATAGCCAAAATGCTTCTTCACCGCTTGGTGAGGATTAGCTGCATCGAACTCTATATTTTTACAGTAAATTACGCCGAAATCTTTCTTGGTTTCTCCGAAGATGGTACTGGCCAATTCCGTTTGTCCGGATCCTGCCAGACCGGTCAAGCCTAATATTTCACCTTCGTGCAGCTTGAAACTTACATGATGGAACCAGGGTTCCTTCGATAAACGCTCAATCCGCAGCAATTCTTTACCCAATACTTCGTTAACGGGCGGAAATAAAGTGTGAAGCTCGCGTCCCAGCATGAGCCGGACCATATCCCGCTCCGATAGTCCGTTCACCTCACATGTAATCACATGCCGGCCGTCGCGCAACACGGTGATCCGGTCGCACAGATCAGCAATTTCCTTGAGCCGGTGGGTGATATATAGGATCGCAATCCCTTGTTCCTTTAAGCTCTTGATCAGCCGGAACAGATGCGAGCGTTCATGATCGTTCAAATAATCGCCGGGTTCATCCATAATCAATATTTTCGGTTTATGCGCGACTGCCTGGGCGATCGCTACAAGATACCGGTCTGCCGGGGAAAGATACCGGACAAGCGCAGCCGGATGAAGATGGCTCCCGAGCGATTTCAACAGCTCCCTGGATTTCTTTTTCATGTTCATGTAATTGGAGAAAATACCTAAGAAAGAAGGCTGCGCCCCGATAAATATGTTCTCGGCGATCGTCATATCCGGAATCAGACAAGGTTCCTGATACACAATAGAAATTCCCAGCTTCTTGGCGTGATAAGGCGACTTTATATGCACCTTCCGATTGTCCACATAGATTTCGCCAGAGGTTAGTTCATGTACGCCTGCGACTATGTTGACGAGCGTTGATTTACCGGCCCCATTCTCTCCGACAAGCGCATGGACTTCTCCGGCTCTCAATTCCAAATTGATCTCATGGAGCACCTGAACGCCATAGAACATTTTGCTAATATTTCTCAGTTTAAGAAGCGACATCCGTCCACCTCGATTGTTCCACCGAAACTTTAGTCTAAGTGTAAACGAGGCATACCGAAAAATAATACAACCGATCTTGCTGAATCATTATAGTTTATTGCTGACATGTTGATTGGAAGGCGGGTTCTCCGAATGGCGGCTGCTTCGTGTGAACGAATAAAAGGCCACCCTCTAAACGAAGATGACCTGATCAAATATCGCTGGTTTACAGAACGGATTCCGCTAAAATTTCAGCGATATCCTTCGTTTTGACTTGTTCGTCCACATTCTTCAGTTTAGCCCCATCGCTCATCATGGTAAGGCAGTAGGGACATGCGCTGCTGATCAGGGTAGGATGGACGGCGATGGCCTGTTCGACACGGGCGACGTTCACACGTTTGCCCGCCGTCTCCTCCATCCACATCATCCCTCCCCCGGCGCCGCAGCACATCCCGTTCTCCTTCGCCCGCTCCATCTCCACCAGCTCGACGCCGGGTATCGAGCGCAGAATGTTCCGCGGCTGGTCGTAAACGTCGTTGTAGCGCCCCAAATAACAAGAATCATGGTACGTAATCCGCTCTTTGATTTCGCGTTTAGGAATTAACTTCTTCTCTGTGACCAACTGATCGAGCAATTCCGTATGATGATACACTTCCGCCTCCAGGCCGAATTCCGGGTATTCGTTTTTCAACGTGTTGAAGGTGTGCGGGCAGGCGGTCACGATTTGTTGGACCTTGTACTTTTTAAACAGCTCGATGTTCTCTCTGCACAGCTCCTGGAACAAAAATTCATTGCCCAGTCTTCGCGCCGTATCCCCTGAATTTTTCTCCTCTTCTCCGAGCACGGCAAAATTGACGCCCGCTTCGTTCAACAGCTTCACAAGAGAACGCGTCACCTTGTTGTTTCTCGCATCATAGGAACCCATCGAGCCAATAAACAATAAATACTCAAACCCGGGGTTCTCTTTCACCGTCGGCACGTGCAGGTCCCCCGCTTCTTCTTTCCACTGAAAACGGTCCTTCTTGCTGAATCCCCATGGATTGCCTTGTCTCTCAATGTTTTGAAGCGCACGCTGTCCGCCCGCAGGAATGCTGCCCTGCATAAGAACAAGCTGCCGGCGCAAATCAATAATTTTATCGACATGCTCGTTGCCGACAGGACATTGGTCTTCGCAATTTCGGCAAGTGGTGCACTCCCAGATTTCTTCTTCGCTCATGACATCGCCGATTAACTGGACGTCTTCAATGTTCTTACCGGTTACGGCCCAGCCCGTTTTTTGCAGCTGCATGGTGGGTCCGATATTGGTTACGTCCTGCTCCGGGAATGTGCCGGGCCGATTCGCATGATCGAAAGCATGCGCTCCCTCATAGCCGAACACAAAGCCGGGCACCCACGGCGATTTGGACGTCAAGCTGTGGCCCTTCTCCATTAAATGATCCCGCATCTTGACGATCATATGCATAGGGGACAGCGACTTTCCGGTATTGGAAGCCGGACAAACGTTGGTGCATCTCCCGCATTCCACGCAGGCGTAAAAATCCAGCATTTGCGTTTGCGTGAAATCTTCTATTTTCGCAACGCCGAACGATTCGGCATTCTCATCTTCCAAATCAACCGTTTTCAATTTTCCGGGCGGCTCGCTTCGCTTCAGCCATAAATTGACCGGCGCCGCTATAATATGAAAATGCTTCGACTGCGGGACATAAACCGCAAATGCCAACAGGATCAATAGATGAATCCACCAACACGTAAAAAACAAGTTGACGGACGACTGCAAGGATAAGCCTCCGAATAGGAGGGCAATAGCGGATGAGACGGGCGCATGCCATGCGAAATCATGCTGCAGCATGATACGTTCAAAGGAAAGCGTAAACAAAACGGAGAGCATCAGAAAGAAGATGAAAAACAAAACAATACCAGGCTTCCACCCTTGTTTAAGACGTTTAACCTTCTCGATATACCTTCGGTATCCTGCGTAGCCGGCCGCCCCCAGGATGAGGAGAACGGTAATTTCCTGTACCAACGAGAACGCGGAATATCCCGGGATCGGCAGCGGCTTGCCCGCTAGTCCTTTATAAATCAAATCGATGGCGCCTGCCTGCAAAATGATGAACCCATAAAAAATAACGATATGCATCCATCCGCTTTTCCGATCCTTCAACAGCTTCTTCTGGCCGAAAACTTCGCCCAGAAAATTTATCAGGCGTTCTTTGGAATATAACGGAGCGGATGCAGGCTTACCCAAACGAATATAGAGGTAACGTGTGTAAAGAACCTTCATCAATAAATAAAGCGCGAGCCCCGTTACCCCTAAAAACACCAAAAACGGAATGGCAGCCCCCATAATAACCTCTCCTATTTATTGAGCATCATCTTCATGTTTGGCCGGACCCAGGAATTGATGTCTCACATAATTCAAATGGGTAATGAATGTAGCGCACGCTTCTTCTTTGTTTTTGTTCTTAAAGGCATCGAGGATCGGTTTATGCATGTAGGCAAGCTCCAGCAAATCGCTGAAATAAAACTGGTTGGTGAAATACCAGACGCGATTCATCTTATTGGTCACATCCTGCCAAACCTGATAGACGAAGGAATGATCGGCGATTTTATAAATAACGCTGTGAAAAGCAACATCGCTGATTCTCATTTTTTCAATATCGTCGGTTTGGCCGGCGGTCACCATCTCGTTATAGATGGCCTCCAGTTCAGCGATATCCGCGTCCGTAATACGTTCGATAGCCCTGCTGATGGCAAACGTTTCGAGCACTTCGCGGAAGCTGTACATTTCCTCCACGTCTTTCTTCGAGAAGTTCGAAACATACGTTCCTTTGTTGCCGTGCGTTACGACTAACTCATCCTTGCGCAGCAGCGCTAAAGCTTCACGCACCGTGCTTTGACTGACGCCGTACGTTCTTGCGAGCTCCAGCTCGACGATGCGGTCCCCGGACTTCAGCTCCGCCCTGATAATCGAGTCTTTAATCGCCTCGTAGACCTGCTCGGAAAGCGATTTGTATACAACGGTTTTTTTCATAGTGGTCACTTCCTTATATAAACCTTTTGTCCTCTAGCTGAATACGGATTCATAATAACAACAATATCCGGTTCCTTCAATAGGATACACACCGCCCGGGTTTCATTTCCGTGCTCCCGGTTCCTAAATGGCCAGTTTTTTTCTGAATTCCTCCGTTAGCAAAGGCACGATCTCGAACAAGTCGCCTACAACGCCGTAGTCCGCGATTTGGAAGATCGGAGCTTCCGGGTCCTTATTAATCGCAATAATCGTTTTGGCGTTCGATATGCCGGCAACGTGCTGGATCGCTCCGGAAATCCCGCATGCGATATACAGATCGGGAGTCACGACCTTGCCCGTCTGACCGATTTGCAGGCCGTAATCGCAATACCCTTCGTCGCAAGCGCCTCTGGAAGCCCCTACCGCTCCGCCGATCACGGCGGCCAGTTCCTGCAAAGGCTGAAATCCGTCCTTGCTCTTGATCCCCCGTCCCCCGGAAACGACGATTTTGGCTTCCGCCAAATCGATCGCGCCCGTCGATTTAAGCACAATGTCGCGGATCACGGTTCTCAGGTCTACGCTGCCCGCCTCGCACGGAATCACTTCCGGTGTCGCCCGCTCCCGTAATGGTTCGGCCTTGAAGTTGTTCGGCCGGATGGTCACAAACATCGTGTCCGAGGTGAACCGTTTCTTCTCGAAAGCTTTACCCGCATATATCGGCCGTACATAAACCGGCTCGTCGCCTTCGAACTCCACATGCGTGCAGTCCGTGACCAAGCCATAGCCGAAACGGGAAGCAATCCTCGGCGCGACATCCTTCATATTCGCCGTATGTCCCGCGATAATAACATCCGGATTCGTTTCTTGAATCGCTTGGACGAAGGCCTGATAGTAGATGTCCGAATGATACGCATCGAACAGGGCGTCCGGGAACAGCAGGACTTGATCGGCGCCATGCTCGCCCAAGGCTTCTACATGCGGGGACGCCTGGCTTCCGAACACCGCCGCGATCAAGGTGCCGCTGCCGGCCATTTTTTTGCCGATGGACACCCCCTCCAAAGATACTTGACGAAGTGCGGCGCCTTTCATTTCTGTAATAACGAGAACTTTTCGATTCATCGTACGTCCTCCCCCCTAAAAAATCGATGTTTTCTCAAACAGAATGTCGACAAGCTCACCTGCCGCATGCGGCAAATCGTTATTGTCGATAAACCGGCATGCCTGCCTTTTCGGAGGCAAGTACCGGTCCACCGTTACGGTCTTGGCCGTTCTGTCCAGTCCCGGCAATTGATCGGCCTGGATCGTCGTAATCGGTTTCTTCTTCGCCTTCATGATGTTAGGCAGAGAAGGATACCTCGGCTCGTTAAGCCCCTGCTGGCAGGTGACGAGCAGCGGCAGCTTTCCTTCGATTTTATATATATCGCCCTCCACATCCCGCTCCAATTCGGCCCGGCCCTGCTCGATGTTGAATTGAATAACCGAGGTGACGTGAGGGAGCTTCAGCTCCTCGGCCAGGCGAACGCCTACTTGTCCCGCTCCGTTATCGATCGATTGATTGCCCGTAAGAAGAAGATCGATGTCCTTATCCCGGAAATAGCAGGCAAGCGTTCGGGAGATGACATGCTCATCGCCCTCCACTCCGCTGATGATCACCCCTTGATCCGCGCCCATCGCCAACGCATGGCGCAGCGAAGACTCTGCCCGCTCGGGACCGATCGTCACAACGGCCACCTCTCCGCCGAACCGTTCGCGCAGCCTCACCGCTTCTTCCACCGCATATTCATCATAAGGATTCATAATCCAATTCGCCTGGTCTTCCACGACGTTCCCGTGATCCAGTTTTATTTTGTCTTCCGTATCAAACGTTTGCTTCAAGCAGACCCAGATTTTCAAGTCGATCCCCTCCCCGATTTGATGTGGTATTTACGCGATTAACGGTGCTTATACACCGGCTTTCGCTTATCCATAAAGGCTTGCACGCCTTCTCTAACGTCCTCGGTTTCATGAACCTGATAGAAAAGCTCGCGTCCGATCCGATTGAAATCGTGCTTGGAGAGACCGTACTGAATCACAGCTTGTTTCACCGCTTGTACGGCTGCCGCCGGCAGGGAGGTGAGCTCTGCCGCCAGCTCAAGAGCAGTTGAATATAACCGGGCCGGCGGCACGACTTCGGAAGCCATGCCTATGCGCTTCGCTTCCGCCGCGGAGATGACGCTGCCCGTCATCATCAGCTGCATCGCCTTGCCGGCGCCCGCGATGTCGATCGTTCGTTCCAATCCGCCATTTCCCGGAAACACGCCCCGAAACACTTCAGGAAAACCGATCTGGACGTTATCGGCAAAAATCCGAAAATCGAAAGCCGCCGCCAGCTCGGCGCCACCGCCGAGCGTCTTTCCCTGGATGCAGGCGATGGTCGGCTGCGGCGTATGCAGGATCGACTGCAGCATGGCATGACCTTCATCCCATACGATCCGGGCCGCTTTCGTCTCGATGCGCGCGGGAAACTCTTTCAAATCGGCGCCGCAGCAAAAATGCGGACCCTCCGTTTCAAACACAACAACACGGACACTCGAATCTTGGGCGATCAGGGAAAACGTATCTTTGAGTTCTTTTTTCACCTGATTGGATAACAGGTTCAGTTGCGGATTGGCCAGCGTAACCTTCGTAATGCCGTCAGCGACCGTTTCGGTTTTAACGAACATAGGATCATCACCCTTGCCTGCTGGCCCGGGTAGGCCAGACATAAAATTCCGTCGTCATTTGACCGTCCTTCTGCTGGACCCGGATGCTTTTGGTCCAGTCCTTGTCGTTCTTCTCGGGGAAGTCCTCCCTGTAATGACAGCTTCGGCTTTCCTTTCTTTCAAGCGCGGAAAGGACGATCAGCTTGGCGGAAACAAGCATATGATGGAGTTCTACGGCTTGAACGAAGCGGCTGTCATCGATCTCAAATTCGCCGTTGAACAGCTTCGTCTCCAGGCTGCACAGCACGTCCCAGGCTTCCGACAGCCGCTTCTCACTTCGGATGACCAGGCAATTTCTGTGCATGAGCGCCCTAACCGAATCAGCGGCCTCCTGGATACTCCTTGTTCCATCGGCGCTCTTTCGCAGCCAGTCCTGATAGCCGTCCAGCTTGGCGGCGGCTTGAGGGTACGGGTTCGGCTTCTCTGCCTGCCGCAGGGCATACTGCGCGGAAGCCGCGCCCGCCCTGTGTCCGAACACTTGGCCTTCCGCAAGCGAGTTGCCGCCCGGCCGGTCCGGTCCGCGCAGGCCGCCCGCCGTTTCTCCGGCGACATACAGTCCCGCGACCTCCGTCTCGCCATTCATGTTACGAATTTGCACGCCGCCGTTATTGCACTGGGAAATGAGTCCGATCTCGAATCGATCCCGGTCCAGCTCGATGCCTTTGCTTTTCAGCACGCGCTTCGTTTTCGGCATTTTCGCTTCAATCAATTCGTCGGTGCCCGGCCCTTTGCGATACCAGACGGCGCCTCTTGGCGTCGGATTGTTCTCCGATTCCCGTTGAATGGAGGTATCCAGATAGAAGGAAACGTTAGACACGGAGAACGGGAACACCTTTTCCTTGTAGACCTCTTCAACGGTTACTCCCTCCGGAAGAATGCCGTCAAACACAGGTTCCCCCTTGCCGTTCGTCAGCACCGGATTCGTTTTCCAGACCGGTCCGGACAGCAGTGTAATCGACGGGAATAAGGCAGCCGGCCCGATCTGCACAAACTCCATATTGATCAGCGGCAAACCGAGTTTATAAGCCATCGCGTAACCGTCGCCGGTCATGTCGGGCGTGCCTACCCCATATTTATAAATGCCGTGGGAACCGCCGCAGGCGAAAATGACAGCCGGTGTCCGGTACAGCACCATTTCATTCGTCTCCCGGTGCCACCCCAGAGCGCCGGTCACTTGGTTGTTCCCGTCTGTCAACACTTCGAAAATCATCATATCCTCATCCACAGGCAGCTCCAATTCCTGGATTCTTTTCGCCAAAATGTTAAGGATATGCCTTGCGGTGACGCCATTGACCCGGCACGTTCTGGGGTACGTGGCGAAATCGCTCATGCCTTGAACCAATTTGCCGTTGGGCTGTTTATCGAACTCCAGGCCTAAAGCGATTAAGTCATAGATCCGTTCCGGGGCTTCATGAGCCAATCCCCACACGAGGTCGGGATCGATAAACCCGACGCCCGATTCCATCGTATCGGCATAATGGATTTCCGGATGGTCCCGCTCATCCCCGTGGCCGATAGCCGCGGCAATCGAAAGCAATTCGGAGAAAGCCGTGGCCGTAGAACCGCTTTTTAACCACTTGGATTTGACCGCCATCCGCACATCGGCCCCTGCTTCTTTCGCGGAAAGCGCCGCGCGCGATGCCGCCCCGCCCCCTCCGACAACGAGTACATCCGTGTATATTTCTCTAGCGATCTTGCGTTTGGACATGGTATGGTCTCCTTTGTCAAGTTGCTTGCGAGCCTTCAGCGTCTAAACAAAAAGATGGGGGGACATGGGCTTGACGTCCGGATCAATGTCGACTTTGAAATCGATGTAAGGCAAAATCTCCTTCTCCACATCGATGCCCGGCGCGTATTCGGTCAGCACTAAACCGTTGTCCCCTAACCGGAATACGGCTCGTTCCGTAATATAGACAGGCTCCTGTCCCTTTTCTCTCGCGGCCTCCGCATTAAACGTCAAATGCTCGACCTGCCGGATCAGCTTCTTATGCCTGCCTTCCTTCACAATGGTCATCTTGCCGTCCTGAATGCCGATGTCCAGGCCTCCGCTGGTCAACGTCCCGCAAAACATGATTTTCTTCGTACGGTGCGTGATATCGATAAATCCGCCGGACCCGCGAAAAATCCCGTTAAACTTGCTCACGTTCACATTGCCTGAACCATCGATCTGGGCAAAACCCAGCAGCGTCGCCGACAAGCCTCCGTTATGGTAATAATCAAACACTTGCGGGGACGTGAAGAACGCCGTCGGATTCCGGTGCGCGCCGAACACTTCTTCGCCCATAGGGATCCCCCCTACCGCTCCGTGCTCCAAAGAAAACGTCACTTGATCGAGCCTGTGTTGTTCCAATAATAACTGCGGCAGCGCAACCGGTATGCCCACGCCCAGATTGATCACCGAGCCCGGAAGCAGCTCCTCCGCAGCTCGGCGCAAAATGATCTTCTTCATGTCAAGCGCCATGGGCTGCACCATGTCATCGGTCGGAGCCTTGACTTCTCCCGTCCAGCTCGGATTGTACGGCAGCAGACTCTGCTGTTGCTCCGGGTCGATCACGACGGCATCCACCAATATCCCCGGAATGGCTACGGAACGGGGAGAAATCGATCCTTTCGCGGTAAGCCGCTCGGCCTGCACGATCACATAGCCGCCGCTTGCCTTCGCCGCCATGGCCATTTCGAGTCCCGCCAACGTTACCGGCTCGCGCTCCAGAGAGACATTGCCATCTTCATCCGCAGTCGTGCCGCGGATAATCGCGACATCGATAGGCAGCGGACGGTAATACAGGTATTCCTCTGCACCCACCTGGATGACTTCATTGATATTGTCCGTCGTCGCTTCGTTCAGCTTGCCGCCCTCCATACGGGGATCGACATACGTCCGCAAGCCGACCTTGGTGAACATGCCGTCGTTGCCGCCGGCCATGCTCCGTATGAGCTGGAATAACGTTCCCATCGAGAAGCTGTACGCTTCAATTTGATTATTCCGGATCATATCCGTAATTCTCGGGCTTTCCTTGACATTGAAGCTTCCGCTAATCAAGCGCTTTAACATCCCGGGCCTGGCAAAATGATCGAGTCCCGTCGTGTTGTCTTTGTCCCAACCGACGCGAACGGGGGTGACAACTGATACATGCGCAGGACTCCCGCTCGTCTCGAACCGATTTCCCAAGGCAGCAATGACCGTCTCCGGACATAGAATCGAAATGAGGCCCCCGATCGCAATCGTCGAGCCGCTTGGAATTTTCGCCACGGCCTCTTCGGCCGTCATGACTTTGGAGCGGGCCGCTGTCCCCCTACTTGGTGCCGGCATGCGTCTTCCTCCTTCCCGTCGTTCTAATAGTCATATTTGCGGAGATCGAACAAATCAACGGTTAATTGCCCCTGCTCCAACTTCCCGATCACCATTTTTTCAAAATCCACCTTCTCCTGAGCCGCTTGCACGATCTCCTCCAGCCGGTGCGAAGGAACAACGGCCACACCGCTGGCATCGGCCAGGATGATGTCCCCCGGATTCACCGTGATGCCTCCGGCAACGATGGGGACGTTTAGTTTACCCGCATTTTTCTTTTCCGCTTTCTTGATGGAGACCGAGTGGGTGAAGACCGGAAAACCCAGATCTATAATCGGCCCGATATCCCGGACGCTGCCGTCGATGACCAGCCCCTGGATACCGCGTTTCATCGCGGCGATCGTTAGAATCTCGCCCCAGTAACCGGCTTCGTAATGCTGGTTCGTCACAGCGACCAGAACGTCTCCCGGTTTCGCCTGAGCTACCGCCAGATGCAGCATCAAGTTATCCTGCGGCTGACATTTGACCGTCAGCGCCGGCCCGCATATTTGGGTGCTGCGGTCAAGCGGTTTAATCGATGCGGACATCGCATGTTCATTCCCGGCCAGGCAATCCGATACAATGGCCGCATCAAACCGGGCCAATTGCTCTACTAATGTTGCCGTAGTGTGTTCCGGCATGTCTTTCTCCTCCCTCGCGGACAGACTGGAATTTACTTTCGTTGATCGAATTTTTTTCCAAGTACCGATGAAGCAAGCATGGTCTTATGAACCTGTATCGTTCCTCCGGCGATCGAGGCCGCACGCACGCAGCGGTAATACCATTCCAGCGGATATTCCTTGGAGAAACCGTACCCGCCATGAAGCTGGAGACAATCATCCGTAATCTTTTTCGCAGCTTCCGCGACGTAGACCTTGGCAATGCTTACCGACGTTTTATCGGCTTTACTGTCGAGGGCGTCAGCCGCTGCCTTGTAGAGCAGCGTCCTGGCCGCTTCCAGCTGCAAATACATATCGGCGATCATCCACTGCACGCCCTGGAAATCGCAAATCTCTTTGCCGAATTGCTTGCGTTCCTTCACATATTGGCAGGTGCGGTCGAAAGCGGCCTGCGTAATCCCGAGCGTTTGCGCGGCATAGCCTAAACGAACCCCGTTATAAACGCCCATCAGCGCCTTAAACGCATGCTCTTTCACCAATACATTCGCTTTAGGAACGATCGCGTCGTCAAAATAGAGCGCCGTCTGGAATTCGCCGCTCATATTTTCTTCGGCTACGCCTACGGAAAAGCCCGGCATTCCCCGTTCCACAAGAATCGCGCCGATATCCGACGGCTTGCCGGTATGGCCGAATCTGGCGTACACGACAAAGGCATCGGCAATATGCCCTTCGCTGACAAAGATCTTCGAGCCGTTCAACCTGTAGTTATCGCCGTCTTCCACGGCCGTTGTTTGGATATCGGTTGCCGCGCTCCCCGCATCCGGCTCGCTCATCCCCAGAGCGACATAATATTGACCTGCGACGATTTTCGGCAAATATTGGCGTTTCTGCTCCGGCGTCCCCAAGTGATTGATGAAGTTGGCGATCCCCGGACCTGTGTGATACACCATGCGGCCGCTCGTCGGACACACTCTGCACAGCTCCTCGATCATAAGGATGGCGCTGAACAGATCCAGATTCATGCCGCCGTATTCTTCAGGCAGCGTAACGCCGAGAAAGCCTTGCTCCGAGAGCATCTTCGCGTTATTCCAAAACTCCTCGCCCTCCAGCCAATGCTTGGCCGGCGTCAGCTTCCGCCCGGCAAAATCCCGCGCGACCGACTGCCACTCCAGCTGCTGTGCCGTTAATTCATAGCTCATAGGTCAACTCTCCCAACCCGTTGTAATAACCAATCGTTTCGTGAACGCCCGCCCTTATTTCGGGCTGGAATAAATGACTTTAAGTGCGGTAAAAAAATCTTTGCCCGTCGAGCCGATCGAGTACGACCCTACGGCTGAATCCTTCACTCCGCCGAATGGAACGTGCGACTCGCTGATCGTCCCGTTGTTGATATGAACCATGCCTACTTCAATTTCCACGGCCGCTTTCTCCGCGTACTGCATGTTGTGCGTAAAGCAGGATACGGCCAATCCGTATTCGCTGTTGTTTGCAACCTGAACGGCTTCTTCAAAGCTGTCTACCGCGATGACGACGAGGACAGGGCCAAAAATTTCTTCCTTGGCGATTCTCATCTCCGGCGTTACTTGGGTGAATACCGTAGGCTCGAAATAATAACCGCCTTCGGCTCCGGTCGGCTTCTTGCCGCCAACCGCCAGCGTAGCGCCTTCCTCCAGTCCGATGCGGACATAGTGCTCGACGGTTTCCAGTTGGTCTTGACTGACCAGCGGGCCCATATTGACGTTTCCGGACATTCCGTCGCCAATGACATAGGAGCCCAGCTTTTCCTTCAAGTAGCTTGTGACCTCGTTTTCTATCGATCTTTGGACGACCACGCGGCTGATCGATGTGCACCGCTGCCCGCTTGCGGCGAATGCGGCGGCCAAAATCTGGTCAAGCGCACCTTTCACATCCGGGTACTCATAAATAATACCGGCGTTCTTGCCGCCCATCTCCAGCTGCACCTCAATGAGGCGCTCCGCAGCCAGTTTGTAGATGCCGGAGCCGACCGCCGTAGATCCGGTGAAGGTCACCCCTTTGACGAGCGGATGCGAGACAAGCGTATGGCCTACGCTTCGGCCCGCACCGACAACCAGATTCAGCACACCCGCAGGAAGGCCCGCTTCTTCGAACAATTCCACAATTTTCGCCCCCATCGCTGCCGTCACCGTTGCCGGTTTAAAGACAACCGTATTTCCGGCAGCTAGTGCTGGAGCGATTTTACGCATCGGCGTGACAAGCGGGAAATTCCACGGAGAGATGGCGGCGATGACCCCCTTCGGCACGCGCACCGTTCTCACCTGAATGCCGGGGCGCTCGCTCGGAAGCGTTTCTCCGGTCAATCGAAGAGCTTCGCCGGCAGAGAACCGCACCTCGTTGATCGCTTTCGTGATTTCACCGTTCGCTTCGTGGATCGGCTTGCCCATCTCCCTGGTGAGCAGCTCGGCGATTTCCTGTCTTCTTCTCTCCAGCAGCTCGAGGAATTTATAAATCGTTTCGATTCGTTTCACTGCCGGAACTTTGGACCACGTTTGAAACGCTTCATGAGCCGATTCGATCGCTTGAATCGCGTCTTCCTGCGTAGCGCTGCTGACAACAGCGACAATTTCATTCGTATTGGCCGGATTTTCCCTCTGGACCGGTTCTCCCTTGGACGCCGCCCACCGGCCTCCGATATAGCTTTTCACTTGAATCGCGGTTTGCTGTGCATTTCCCATCTCTCCATGCCCCCTATCGAATTTCTTCGAGCATTTTGCGTAAATCCTTCACCGTACATTCCTTCGGATTCGCAGCCGTCATCCCGGAATCCATCGCTTCCTTCGCGATGATATCCAGCTCCTCATCGGTCGGATGCAGTTGAAGAGCAGCCAGTGTGGTCGGAATTTCCAGGTCGTGAATCAACTGCTCCACCGCGTGAATCGAGCGCTCTGCAGCCTCGCGCAAGCTTAATCCTTCCACCGGTTCGCCGAGCGCGATCGCGATATCGCGGAATTTTTCGTAGTTCGTACTGACGTTGTAGCGCATCACGGCAGGCAGCAGCAGCGAGTTTGCCATGCCGTGCGCGACCCCGAGCCGACCGCCGAGCGGATGGGAGATGGCATGGACGGCGGCGATTCTTCCCCAGATGAAGGCCGCTCCGGCGATGGTGGAAGCCAGCATCATCTGGGAGGCGGCTTGAAGATCGGCTCTGCGTGCGACGAAGGGGCGCAAATTTTGGCCGATTAATCGAATGGCGTGCAGGCCGAGCGCTTCCGTAATCGGCTGCGCCTGATTGGATGTGTACGATTCGATGGCATGGCTTAAGGCATCCATCCCCGTTACCGCCGCAACGCCTCTTGGAACCGTCGTCAGCAATTGGGGATCCAGGATAGCTGCCTTGGCATGCAAGGTATGGCTTAAAATGCCCATTTTATATTGACGCTTCTTATCCTTTAATACGGTAGCATGGGTGACCTCGGAGCCGGTCCCCGCCGTCGTTGGAATCGCAATCAGGTCGGGTCCCTTGTGCGGAATCTTATCCTTCCCCTCGTATTGGCTAAGGTCGCCGGGATTCGCTACGGCAACGGAAACGCCCTTGGCCGTATCGATCGAGCTGCCTCCGCCCAGGCCGATAAGCGCGTCGCATCCGTTTTCGATAAACAAGCTTTTCACATGCTGGACGATCTCGATGGTCGGGTCCGGCTCCACATCGGTGAAGGTGAAGAAATCAATCCCGGCTTCTTTCAGCATATTTTCCAGTCGAATCAAATTGCCGGACTGCACAATTCCTTTATCCGTGCATATCAAAACCTTGCTGTAGTTGTACCTGCGGATCAGATGAGGGAGGTCATTTAATTTATTAACGCCGTAGTAAATTTGAGTGTGTAAACCAAATTCAAAGGAGTCCAGAACAAGATTCATGACGTCACGCCCTTATCGTGTTTTTATCAATTATCGATTATCGATAATATAATAATTTGATGTTACCAAAATTACCCACAATCTGTAAAGATAATTTTTGAAAGGTAAGCTCTCTTATTTGGCTGCGCCCAAATAGGCGTGATGGATCCCGTTAAGCAGATTCGACGCTTCGTCGCTTGCGACGATTTTACCGGCTTCCGCTACATACCCGCGATGGGCAATGGCCAGGCTTTGTCTTGCGTTTTGTTCGACCAACAGCACCGTTGTCCCGTTCCGGTTAATTTTCTGAATCGTATGAAACATGTTCTGAACGATTAACGGAGCCAGCCCAAGCGAAGGCTCGTCAAGCATGAGCAGCTTCGGTTTGGCCATCAGACCTCTTCCGATTGCGCACATTTGCTGCTGCCCTCCGGATAGAGACCAGCCAAGCTGATCCAGCAACGGAATCAGTTCGGGGAATATGTCCAAAATCTCCTGGAGTTCCTGTTTCACCTGAGTCATGGAAATTTTTCTGCTGGTTGCCCCCAGAATCAAGTTTTCCTTCACGGTCAGTCCGGGAAAAATCTTCCTGCCTTCCGGTACGTGAATAATGCCGCGCCGGACAATTTCTTCCGGGGAAAGCTGGTCAACCGGCTGGCCCATGAATTCAATTGTTCCCGCTTTCGGACGGAGCAGCCCGGAGATGGTTTTCAAGGTTGTCGATTTGCCTGCTCCGTTCATACCGAGCAGAGCCACGATTTCTCCCTCTCTAACCTCCAGAGACATGTTTCTCAAAGCGACAATTTTACCGTATCTGGTTTCGATTCCGTTAAGCCTCAGCACGAACAAATTCCTCCCCGAGATAGGCTTTAATGACTTCCGCATCATCCAATACTTGCTCGAGTGAGCCTTCGCTAATTTTTTTGCCGAAATTCAGTACGGTAATCGAATCGGCAACCTGCGTCACCAAATTCATGTCATGCTCGATCAGCAGCATCGTAATGCCCAGCTCATTCATTCGTTTCAGCAGCTTGACAAGCTCCTGCGTCTCTTCCGGATTCATACCTGCGGCCGGCTCATCCAACAATAGCAATTCCGGTTCGGTTGCCAGCGCTCTGGCGATTTCCACCAATCTCTGTTGACCGTATGCCAAATTTTTTACCTTTTCCGCGTAATTCTCAAACCCTACAAACGCGAGCGCTTCTTCCGCCCGTTCTCTAATTTTTTTCTCTTCATCCCGGAAAGACCTGATATTGAAAAATATGCTCCCCAAATTCGATTTCGTCCGGATATGCTGGCCGATCATCACGTTCTCGATCACGGTGAGCTCGGGAAATAACCGGATGTTCTGGAACGTTCTCGCGATGCCTTGCTTGACAATCAGGTGCGGCCGCAAATTGGCGATCGGATTGCCGCGGTAGCTGACCGTTCCCTCTGTTGCCGCGTATAGTCCGCTCAGAACGTTAATAACAGTCGTTTTGCCCGATCCGTTCGGTCCGATGAGCACGTGGATGTCACCTTTCCGGATGTGAAAATCGACGCCGTCAACCGCTTTAACTCCGCCAAAATGCTTCTTTAATCCGTTCACCTCGAAAATAACAGGCTGCCGGGACTTTATCGCTGGAGCGTCCTGCCGTTCCAGATACGACAGTCTTTTTCCTTCTACAAACTTTATCGTTCCCGAAGCCGCATTGCCGCTGCCCTTCTTCTTCATGACCATCTGATACAGACTGCTGACGATGCCCCAAATCCCGTTGGGCACGAAGATCAGCACCGCAATAATCAAGCCGCCGTAAATCGCCAGGTAATAATCTTTAAAGGATCGAAGCCATTCCGGCAGCCAGGTCAATAAGACGGTGCCTACCAGGGTGCCGATGATGGAATCCGCTCCTCCGGTAATCAGCATCGCGAAGAAGGTAACCGACTGCTCAAAGCTGAATACATCCGGGCTGATGTACTGATAAGCGGAGGCATACAGGAGACCGCCTACGCCGCCTAAGGCCGAACATACGGAGAACGCCATCATTTTCGTCCGATACAAGTCAATGCCGATGGCCGAGGCCGCCAGTTCGTCTTCCCGCAAGGCGAACAAAGCCCGTCCGAGTCTTGATCTTCTCATCCGGTACACGAACAACATGCAGACGAGTAAAACCGTCAGACAGACCCAATAATAAGCCTTCAGATCGTCAATGCCGAAGGGACGAGGGATGCCGCCCACGCCGTCGGCGCCGCCAAAAACAATTTTCCAGTTATGCATGACCAGCTGGACGATAATTTGAAAGCCGATGGTCACCAGCGCCAAATAGTGAGTGACGACACGCAGAGAGATGGCACCGAGGAGCAGCCCGGAGACAACGGGTACGAGAAGGGCCAACAGCACTCCCACCCAATAAGGCAATCCGAACAGCACGGTGGCCGACGCAAGCGAATAGGCGCCGAGGCCGAAAAACGCGGCTTGGGCAAGCGAGATTTGCCCCCCGTAGCCCATACCTGCCGTGAGGCCGAGGGTAGCCAAACAAAATACGGTCGTTTTAATAACCTCGGTCATATAGTAGTTGCCGAGCCGCCCGCCCGGCAGCAGATACGGAAGACAAAACGCAATAACGATCAGCAGAAGACCGGCGGCGATAAGCAGGGAATTATTCGTTTTGCCGCTTCTTACATTCGCTTCACTAAGCTTTATGGTTTGCATTTCAACACTCCCCAGAAATTTGGATTCGTCAGGGCATCAGGCTTTCGTTCCGACTTTTTCTCCAAAAATCCCATACGGTCTAAAGATCAGGAAAATAATTAAAAATAAAAACGCAAAGCCGTCTTTATAAGGTCCTGAAATATAAGCAGCCGCAAAGGTTTCGATAACCCCGATCATCAAGCCTCCGAAGATGGCTCCCTTCACATCGCCCAAACCGCCTACGATCGAAGCCGCAAACGCTTTAAGCCCGATAATCGCTCCCATCGTATGGTTAATCATAAAAACCGGCGCAACCAAAATACCGGCCGTTCCGCCTAATGCCGCGCTATAAATAAAGGTCAGCGCTTGCATCGAGGTGACTTTGATTCCCATCAATTTGGCAGTGGTCGGGTCCTGGGCAGTCGCCTGCATCATTTTGCCGAGGCGCGTCTTCTCAAATAACAAGTACTGCAGCACGAGGAGGAGGACGGCGCAGCAAAGAATCGCCAAGTACTGCACCGAAATGACGATTTCCCCGACTTTAATCGTTTCCTTGCTAAAAAGCGGAGACAGCTTCTGCGGGTAGGGGCCGTAAATGATTAAGAAAATATTTTGAATAATCATCGACGCCCCAAGCGTACTGATCATCACCGGCAAAAAAGCTTTGTTCCGTTTCACAAAAGGCCGGTACACGCTGAGCTGAAACAAATATCCGATTCCCCCGATGATGACAATCCCGATCAAAAGCCCGGCCCACACCGGGAGGCCGCCGCCAACCACAAGCGTAAATGCTACGAAAGCCCCCATCATCGTAAAGTCGCCTTGTGCAAAATTAACCACATTCACCGATACGTAAGTCAACACAAATCCCAGTGCTACCAGCGCGTATATGCTGCCGATCGCCAGTCCGCTGACCAGGAGCTGCAGGGGCATATTGAACTGTTCCATATTGTTCCCCTTCCTCTTCTATGGGTCGAATCCGGCCAAGCCTGCGCCGCCGCCGAATTCAACCCATGGCCCTTGTGTTATTTTTGTGTTACAAAATTGCCGTTTTCGACCTTCACGATGGAGTATTGATGCAAGCCGTCGCCATTTTCGTCAAAGTTATATTCGCCTTCCACCCCTTTGAAGCCCTTGAGAGCCAATATCCCTTGCCGCATTTGCTCCGGATCCGTTCCTTTATCTTTGATGATCTTGGCTAAAATATGTAGGGAATCATACACCCATCCCGTATACAGATCCGGAAGCTCATTATATTTCTTCTGGAATTTATCAACGAATTGCTTGGCTTCCTCGCTCTGATCCAGAGCAAAGTCGTTAGCCCCGTAAATTCCGTTCAATTTATCCCCGGCCAATTTCACGGTTGTCGTTTGGGCTGCCGATGATGAGCCTACCAAATCGGTATTGATCCCAAGCTGCCTCATTTGGATGACCAGCTGTGCGACGTCCGCGGATGCCGTCATCATCGTATTGATCGCTTCAGCGCCGGATTTGCGGATGCTTTCAAGGGTCGGCGTGAAGTCTTTGGTACCTGCCGTAATCCCCTCAACCGTTGTAGGCGTAATTCCCTTTTTCTTATATTCGCTGATCAGCATGTCTTTGCCGGCTGTGCCGAATGCATCCGTATCGTAGATGATCGCGATTTTTTGATGACCTTTTTTATCTGCGGTGAAGTCTGCGATCGTTTGGGCCGAATATCCGTCATGCGGTCGGATCCGGAAAAACCATGGATTTTTCAACTCTGTGGTCAACCCGACATTGGTTCCGCCGATCAAGACCGGAATGCCGGTTTTCTTGGCGATATCGCTGATCGACTTCGCATTCGTGCTCGTAATCGGACCGAGTACGGCTATGACGTCCGGATTCGATACAATTTTCTGAAAGGACGATACCGTCCCGTCGTTCGTACCGCGATCATCCTCAATGACCAGTTCAATCGTCTTGCCGTTAATTCCGCCGTTTGCGTTAATTTCGTCCAAGGCAATTTGCGCCCCTCTTTTCTTAAACTCGCCGGTAAGCGCGGACTTCCCCGTCAGGTCGGCTACCATCCCGATTTTAATAACGCCCCCCGTACCGCCTGAGCCGCTGCCTCCGGAGCCTTTGCTGCCTTGACCGTCACCGCTGTTCGTTCCACAAGCTGACAATACGATCATCATGGAGGCTATACATAGAAGCAGTGTTGTCCGAATCGACTTTTTCAATGTGTGCACCCCTTCATCAATCAACTTTTTTGGATGACCCGGTTCCGACATCTGGATCTTTATCATTCACTTCATAACCGCTACCTCCTCCCAAAATTAAGCGCTTTCAAATAACTAATATAGATTATCGATTAACGATAATATAAATATAGTGCGACCTCCTATTAATTGTCAATTGATTTTTTATGACTCGTCTAATGGTCCATATCATGGTATAATTAGAATTATTTTCAAATGGATTCCAAGTCATACATTGCCGAAAAACACTGACAAACCGCGAATTTTGTCTAACTTTCTATCGTTATTTATAATAATTATAAATAAGTATTGATTTTTTGTTGAGAATAGTTATCATAGTATATAGAGTACGAAATATTAAAAATTTCTGATGAGGTGACGCTATTTTGAGTACAAATAAGAAAAATCTAACTACTAGTTGGGGAGCTCCAGTTGGGGATAACCAAAACTCAATGACAGCCGGTTCGCGTGGTCCGACATTAATTCAAGATGTTCACCTTCTAGAAAAATTAGCGCATTTTAACAGAGAACGTGTTCCGGAGCGTGTTGTTCATGCCAAGGGCGCCGGAGCGCACGGTTACTTCGAAGTAACCAACGATGTATCGGAATATACCAAAGCTAACTTTTTATCAGAGGTAGGAAAACGTACTCCCCTATTCATCCGATTCTCGACGGTTGCCGGCGAACTCGGTTCGGCCGATACGGTTCGCGACCCGCGTGGATTCGCCGTCAAGTTCTACACCGAAGAAGGAAACTATGACCTGGTCGGCAACAACACACCTGTTTTCTTTATCCGCGATGCGATTAAATTCCCGGACTTTATTCATACTCAAAAACGTCATCCGCAAACACATCTGAAAAACCCGAACGCCGTATGGGATTTCTGGTCTTTATCCCCTGAATCCTTGCACCAGGTAACGATTCTGATGTCCGATCGCGGTATTCCGGCGACGTTCCGGCATATGCACGGTTTCGGCAGCCATACTTTCAAGTGGGTCAATGCCCAAGGCCAAGCCGTATGGGTGAAATATCACTTTAAAACAGAGCAAGGCATTAAAAACCTCGATCCTAACCTTGCTGCGCAGCTTGCAGGCGAAAATCCGGATTACCATATCGAGGATTTGTTCAATGCCATTGATAAGGGCGATTTCCCGGCATGGACGCTGTATGTTCAAATCATGCCGTTGGAAGATGCGAATACGTACCGTTTCGATCCATTCGATGTAACGAAAGTATGGTCCCAGAAAGACTATCCGTTAATTGAAGTAGGCCGTATGGTATTGGATCGCAACCCGGAAAACTATTTTGCCGAAGTTGAGCAAGCAACGTTCTCTCCTGGGTCGTTTGTCCCTGGAATCGAAGCTTCACCGGATAAAATGCTGCAAGGCCGTCTGTTCGCCTACTCGGACGCTCATCGCTATCGTGTAGGAGCTAACCACAATACGCTGCCGATCAATCGTCCGGTAGCGGAAGTGAACAACCATCAGCGCGACGGCCAAATGCGTGCCGATAACAATGGCGGGGCTTCCGTATATTACGAGCCAAACAGCTACGGCGGACCTACAGAATCGCCTGAGAATAAGCCTGCCGCCTTCACCGTATCCGGCGAAGCCGATAGCGTCGGTTATGACCATCATGACCATTACACGCAGCCTGGCGACTTATACCGTCTCTTAAGCGAAGAAGAACGTGCGCGTCTGGTTGATAACATTGTCGGCGCTATGAAGCCTGTCGAAAAAGACGAAATCAAGCTTCGTCAAATCGGGCACTGGTATAAAGCAGATCCGGAGTTCGGACAACGTATCGCAGAAGGACTCGGATTATCTGTACCGCAAGGCGTTTAATGAACGGCTAACGAATCATGGATGCGACGAAGCCCTGAACTTTATTGGTTCAGGGCTTTGTTTCGTCAGGTTTTGACCTTGACCCATGCTTGAGTCTGATTGCTTTCCAGAATAGCATCGATCAGGCACATCGCCGTATGCCCGTCGGCAAACGTGGCGAAATTGGCGCTGTCTTTGAGCGGGTCTTTGCCTTCGGCAATAAAGCGATAGAAATGGGCCATCATATTTTTCATTCCATCCGGCCACCCTTCGTTATGTCCGCCAGGATGCTTGATGTAGGCTTTGGCCTCCGGCAGTAACAAGGGAGGGTCCGCCAGAAGATGCTCATTGGCGCGGTCGCGGTGTCCGATCCAAAGCTTCTCCGGTTCTTCCTGATTCCAGTAAGCCGCCGACAGGCTGCCATCAATTTCAAAAGAAAGCCTGTTTTTACGGCCCGCACTGACTTGGGAAACGGTAAACGCCCCTCTTGCGCCGCCGTTGAAACGAACCAGTACTGTAGCATAATCCTCCGTAGCAACAGGCACTTCATCGTACTCCGCTTCCTGCTGTGACGGGGAGCCAAAAGTGACAACCCCTTGCTTCGAGCGCTTTCTTACAGGGATGACCGTCGCTAAATCGGCAAACACTTCTGTAATCCGCTGACCGATGACATGCTGTACAATATCGCACCAGTGTGATCCGATATCCGCTACCGCCCGCGAGTTCCCCCCTACTCCAGGCTCAAGGCGCCAGTTGTAGTCGGTATCATAGAGCAGCCAGTCTTGCAGGTAGCTTCCATGCACAAGATGAACCGTCCCTAATTGGCCTTGAGCGATCATCGCCCGTAATTGCTGGACGAGCGGATACTGCCGGTAGTTGAAGTTTACGCCATGCACGATATGGTTCTCACGGGCTAACCGGACAAGCTCTGCCGTCTCATCGCGGGTCATGCCCAGCGGTTTTTCAGATATGACGTGCTTCCCGGCCAGGATGATATCTTTGCTGATCTGATAATGCAGATGGTTGGGCGTACAATTGTGTACGACCTGGATTTCCGGGTCTGCCAACATGTCGCGGTAATCGCTGTATGCCGTAGGTATATGGAATTCAGCCGCTCTTTTTTCAGCCTTCTCCTTACTGGTCTCCGCCACGGCCGCTACATCCACAAACCCCAAGCGCCGCACGGCCTCGATATGCTCAGGCCCGATAAACCCGGTTCCTATAAATCCAGCTTTAATTTTCTGCACCTTGGAATACCCCTTTATGTTATCGTTCTGTCCGATCGCCTAGAGTTTGCGGCCAATTTCTTCTCCGTCCCATACCGCCTGCTCGATCATGCGGGGAGCCGCACTGTCGCCAACGCGGTATACTTCCTTGCATTTTCCTTTGAGTGCATGATACAAAGCTTCATTGGAATGGTTATAGGTCACATAAATAAAGGTGTCATAACCGCTAAGCCGCTGCTCTTTGCCCGAATATACATGCTGAATGACGGCATCCCGCCCATGGATGTACACGGCTTCCACATGAGGCGTCATTTCGATATCCAGTTTGGAAATGCGTTGATAGAGCAGCGCCCTGTTGCTCGGTTCCAGATTCTCTCCTACGAACAATAAGGGGGTGACGATATGGACGTGTTTCCCTTGGGAAGCCAGAAGCTCCGCCATGCCCGCGCCCTTATAATGCCCGCCCCGGTCGATAAGCAGAACCCTGTCGCCGATGGCCGCTTTCCCTTGAAGCACGTCGTATACGTTATAAACATTGTCCTGGTCTATGCCCGGAATATTTAATTTGCCGGAATAAGAACCGGTAGCAATGACGACCGCATCAGGCTGGAGCGAGCGCACGCTTGCTTCCGTAGCTTCCGTGTTATACAGCACTTCTACGCCAAGCCGGTTCACCCGTTTAATGAGATGCGAAGGAACTTCAAGCAGCTGATCTCTGTAGGGCAGCTTGCTTGCCAGCAGCACCTGGCCGCCCAGCTGGCCGCTTTTCTCGATAAGCGTGACTTGATGGCCGCGCAGAGCGGCGATTTCGCTTACCTTCAAACCGGCCACGCCGCCACCGATGACGACTACCCGTTTCTTCACGGCAGCCAGCGTTAAAGTCCCGATGCCAAGCGTCTTCTCCCGGCCTGCCGCAGGGTTATGAATACAGCGTATAGCCTTTTCCTGCATCACTTGAAAAATACAACCGTCGTTGCAGTGGATACAGGCGCGCACATCATCCGCATCTCCCCGCATCGCTTTATTCGGAAGCTCAGGGTCGGCAATCAGCGGCCTGGCCATCCCGATCAGGTCGGCTTGACCGTCGGCTAAAATTTTCTCCGCCTGAACCGGATCGTTAATGCGGCCGAAAGCGATAACCGGCAGCTTGATCGTATCCTTCAGGGAAGCGCTCATATGCACGGCAAAGCCTTTCGGAACCGCAGCGGGCGGAATTTCCATATAAAAGCTGGAAAAGGTTCCCGCATCCGTATTGATGTACGTGACCTGGCCCGTTTCTTCGAACGCTTTAGCCAGCTTCAGACCGAAGTCAAGCCCGTATCCCCATGACGTATATTCATCCAGACAAAGACGTATGCCGAGCGGATAGTCATCGCCTACTGCGTCTCTAATCGCTTGAATGACTTCCAGCGGAAACCGCAATCTATTTTCAAACGAACCCCCGTATTGGTCTGTACGCCGGTTGAAAAACTCCGACACAAACGAACGCAGGAGACCGTCATGGGCGACTTTAATTTCTACCCCGTCGAAGCCGGCCATCTTAAAATGCAAAGCGGTTTTGGCAAAGCCTTCAATCACCTCTTGAATATCTTCAATTTCCATTTCTTTCGTATTAAATGGACTCGAAGGCTCCGGCATTTGCGTAGGGGCAAACAAGAGCTGCGGAGGATTTTGCAAGGTCGTGTGTCCGCCATGGTTGATTTGGCCGAAAATTTTACTGCCGTGCTGATGAACCAATTCGGCATATTGGCTTAACCCGGGCACGATTTGAGGATCCCAGCCGTGAATAAATTTTTGCGACATTTTACCGGATAACGTACAGGCAATGCCGTACATGATGATGAGTCCCGCTCCGCCTTTGGCGCGCTCGGCAAAATAGAGCGCATCCCTTTCCGTCGGCATCCCGTCCTCGCTGCTAAGCGCATTAAAATGCGGAAGAAAAACAATTCTATTTTTTACCGTTACATTCCCGATTGAAAATGGTGTGAACAAATGGCTAAAGCCGCTCATCGCTTTCCCTCCATCTACGCATGTTAAGCTTCATGTTAAGCTTCATGTTAAGCTTCATGTTAAGCTTCTTCCCTGCGAACCCAAATATCCAAAATAACGGCGATTCCAATAATAATCCCCTTAATAATTAACTGGTAAGCATAAGTCATGCCGAGCAGCGTTAAACCGTTGCTGAGAATGCCGATAATAAGCGCTCCCCCGAGCGTGCCGATCACGGTGCCTTTGCCTCCGCTGAACTTGGTTCCCCCTAATACGACTGCGGCGATGGCATCCAATTCCCACCCTGTACCGGAATCGGGCAAGCCTGCGGACAAACGGCCGGCCAGCACGAGTCCGCTGAAGGCTGACAATAAACCGCTGATGACAAACACCATGATCTTGACCCGGCTGACGTTGACTCCGGATAATGAAGCCGCGATAGCGCTGCCGCCCGTCGCATAAATATGTCTGCCGAAGACCGTTTTATTTAATACAAAATGCGTGATAAACAGCAGGACAGCGAGATAAATCAGCACAATCGGGATCGGCCCGATGTTCATCGTCGTCAAATCGACGAAAAGCGGCGAGCTGATCGTAACAGGCGCCGAGCCGGGGCTTGACGCCAACGACAGCCCCCTTAATATCGACATGCAAACCAGGGTGGCCAGAAAGGCGGTGACCCTTACTTTTACGACCATGATCCCGTTAAATAAACCGATCAAAGCACCTAAAGCGAGCGTTAAAAAGATAACAACAACCGGATCGAGGCCGGATTTGATATTGATGGCCGCGACCATGCCGGTGATGCCGATAATCGAGCCGACGGAAAGATCTATTTCCCCGGCAATGATGACGTACGTCATGCCGAAAGCGACGATCGCAATCATGGACATTTGCCGGATAATATTCATAAAATTGCTGAAGGTT
The DNA here is from genome assembly GCF_006519665.1 of Paenibacillus sp. tmac-D7. Classification (NCBI taxonomy): domain Bacteria; kingdom Bacillati; phylum Bacillota; class Bacilli; order Caryophanales; family Paenibacillaceae; genus Paenibacillus; species Paenibacillus sp. tmac-D7. The sequence goes on from NZ_VIDW01000015.1 coordinate 108,703, forward strand.
AAGAAATACGGCGAAAGATAGCTGAAAATGGCAATCAGTATCACGAGCGCTATAAAAATGATTGCCGTTGATTTGCCCAGTAGTTTTCCCAGCTTGAGCGCGGGGCTTTGTTCCGTTGCCAGACCAGCCATTTTTTGTCCTCCCAGTTCCATTGCGAATTATTGCCCCCCGGTAGCGTGATACAAGATGCTCTTGTTATTGATCTCAGCGTCTTCGAGCGTTGTTTTGACTTGCCCGTCATAAAGGACGATCGTCCGGTCCGTGATCGACACGAGCTCCGGCAGTTCCGATGATACAACGATGATCGCCATGCCTTGATCGGCTAATGAACGAAACAATTTATACAATTCGGTTTTGGCCACAATATCAATGCCTTGCGTCGGTTCATCCAGCAGCAGAATTTGGGGATTCAGATTCAGGCATCTCGAGATGACGACCTTTTGCTGATTGCCGCCGCTGAGCTTGCCGACCTTTTTCTCCGGATCTCCCGGCGCTATTTTTAAATCCGTGATGTTCCGGCGGGCCACGGTATGTTCCGTTTTGGACTTAATGACGCCGCTGGGGAAAAAAGCGGGAAGATTGGTTAAGGTTACATTTTCCCTGATCGACATGCCCGGTATGATCCCTTCATTTCTTCGATCTTCCGGAACCATAATAATGCCAAGCCGGATAGCGTCCTGAATCGATTTGATCCTGCGCACGGTTCCATTCATGGTTATCGTTCCCGATGAGACCGGGTCCAGCCCGCAGATCGCGCGTAATATTTCCGTCCTGCCGCTGCCCAATAACCCGGCAATGCCCAGAATCTCCCCTTTATAAAGCTTAAAGCTGACATTTTTAAACCTGGTGCCGGTGAGACGGTCTACTTGTAAGATCGGAGCGGCCGTTTGCTTGCCCGTTTGCTTCCTCGCAATGACCGATTCATGAAACCCTTCGTTATCGCCGATCATCATGTTGATGATTTGTTTGATGTCCGCTTCTTTCGTATCCACCGTATCGATCTTCTTGCCGTCCCGAAGTACGGTAATCCGGTCGCAAATTTTGAAAATCTCGTCCATTCGGTGGGATACATATATAATGGCAGTTCCTCTGGCCTTTAATTTCTGAATGATTTCAAAAAGCTTTTCCTGCTCGTCATGGGTTAAGGCCGAAGTCGGTTCATCCATAACGATAATTTTCGCGTCGCTTGAAATCGCTCGGGCGATCTCGATAACCTGGCGTTCACCCATGCTTAAATTTTTCACGATCTGATTGGGGCTTATAGATAAGCCCAGGCTTTGGAGAAGCGCTTGCGCTTCTTTTTCCATCAGGGAGTTGTCGAGCAGCATCCCCTTTTTCTTTTCCTTCGCCAGGAACAAATTTTCAGCTACATTGAGATTGGGCAGCACGCTCAGCTCTTGGAAGATCATGCCGACGCCCAGCTCTTGGGATTTTTTTCTGGAGTTGATTTGAACGGGCTGCCCGTCGATTACAATTTTCCCCTGTTCCGGACGGTAAACGCCGGCAAGAATTTTCATTAAAGTCGTTTTGCCCGCCCCGTTCTCACCTAATAAAGCATGAACTTCCCCTTTTCTCAGGGTAAAGTTTACGTTGTCTACAGCTTTAACTCCCGGGAAAACTTTGGTGATTCCGGCCATTTCCAGTACATGCTCAGCCACAGTAAACCTCCCCTATAGACGAACCCGGACCGGATCGTATCCAGCCCGGGACCCTAGTTTGCTACGAATTAATTGGGCCAGTCTTTATTGAATACTTTCTTATACATCTCCTTCACGTTCTCCGCAGAGGTAGGCAAGGTGGCTACCGTCACATATTTAGGAACTTGCCCGCCGGCTACGGCCTTTAACAGCGCCAACGCTTTGTATTTTCCTTCGGCATACAAGTCCTGGGACGAGGTGAAGATCACAATTTTATTCCCATCCGCCATTCCTTTGGCAAGGTGATCGTTCAAATCATGGGTAACGACGAAAACATCCTTGCGTCCGGAAGTCCGAACCGCCGCTTCCATCCCTAAAGCCGGCGTCTCATAGACGCCGAAGGCTCCGACAACGTCCGGATGCGCCGTCAAAATGTTTTCAAACTCTTGTTGGGCCTGATCGGCCGTGTCTGCCTGACCTCTTGCCACGATTTTATAGCCGTCTTCCCGGACAGCGTCTTCGAAGCCCCTGACTCTTTGCTCGCAAGTCAAAATATAAGCCCTTAGCCCGATCGTCGCTAAAGATTTGCTTTCAATCCCTTTGGCCTTCAGCTCTTTGACCAATGCTTTGCCTGCCGCAAAACCGCCGCCGTAACCATCCGGGTCTACCAGGCTCACGAAATCGCCTTGGTTAGGAGGCCCGCCGCCAAGCACGACGGGAATTTTCGCGTCGTTTAATTTTTTAACAGCCGGGCCAAAAGCAGCCGTATCAACCCCAATGGCCACAACCCCGTTCACCTTCTGAAGGATGAGTGATTCGACGTCGCTCATTTGTTTATTGAGATTCCTTTGCGCATCCGTCAAAATGTACTTTCCGCCATAGGACTCGACGGTTTCTTTAATCGCCTGGCCAATCACTTTCTCCGATGCGATGTCGCCAAAATGAACGGAATAACCGATCACAGGCTTCATCTCTTTGATTTTCGCCGCTTCCTCCGGCGTCAGCTCCAGCGTATCGACGCCGGCCGGTTTCCCCAGCGCCTCCTCCTCCTTCAGCGGAGGCAGCTTGGCCAGCCCCTCCTCCTTGCCGCTGCCTGCGGTCTGGGCGCCGGCTTGCCCGCCATTTGAATCGGGTGGAGCGGCATTTTGCCCACAGCCTGCTGTAACAACGGTAACCAGCAGGATCAGGACCATGAGGAAATTGGTTTTTGTTTTGAACAAGGATAAACCCTCCCTTTCTATTCGAGCTTCATTTTAATCCTTTATTGTAAGCGCTCACATGCCTATCATACTGGATATTGAATCCGCTTACACTTAACAAAATTGTGGCTTGAAGTTATGTTTCTTGCGAATCATGCGATCCTCCCGTAGCATAATGCAGTATTTTTTTTTCACTTGCCTCGCTGTGATGCAGCTCCGCAGCAATCCGCCCTTGATACATGACCAGAATTCGCGTGCACAACCCCATTAATACCGCAAAATCGGACGAAAAGACGATCACGCCTTTGCCGGCGGCTGCCAGATCGTGAATTTTCGCGTAAATTTCAACTTTACTTCCAATGTCTACGCCCCGTGTCGGTTCATCCAGCAAGTAAAGATCGCTTTGAGGAACCAGCCATTTCCCGAGCATCACCTTTTGCTGGCTGCCTCTGCTTAAATATTTCACCTTTTGATTCAGATGCTGAATTTTGATGTCCATTTCGATAACGGCATCCAAAGCCGCGTCATTTTCTTTATTCGCGTTTAGAATATGGTACCGCATGATTTTGTCCAGTCCGGGCATCGTTAAATTGCGATTCACGCCCATCTCCAAAAACAGGCCCTCCTCAATGCGATCCTGATTGACGAATCCGAAGCGAAAATCGGAGGCGTCCCGTCCTTTCTTGTACGGAAGCTCCCGGTTGCGCCAAAATATGCTGCCGCGGTCCCGCTTCTCTTTGCCGAATAGCGCTTTGGCCAGCTCCGAGGTTCCCGATCCAATCAAGCCGGCAACGCCTAAAATTTCGCCTTCCCGCAATGAAAAATCGATGTCATAAAAAAATGGCTTTTTCGTCAGGCCTTGTACCCTGACCAACGTTTCCCCCGCTTCGTCCAAAATCGGAGGAAAATATTGATGCAGCTCTCTTCCCAGCATCATTTTGATCGCTTCTTCTTCGCTCATTCCCGCTACGTCCATCGTGGCGACATGTCTTCCGTCGCGGAGAAAGGTGACCCGGTCGCAGATTTGCATCACCTCTTTGATGCGGTGCGTAATATAGACGATGGCCACCCCTTCCCGTTTCAGCTTGCGGATCACGTCGAACAAACGCCCGCTCTCGAACTCGGATAAACAGGAAGACGGCTCATCCATGATAAGAATTTTAGATTTGAACGACAGCGCTTTAGCGATGGCAACGACGAATTGTTGGCTGTACGATAAATTTCTCACGGGCGTATTGGGGTGAAGGGGAACTCCCAACGTTTTGAGCAATCGTTTGCTCTCTTCCTTCATATAGCGGAATCTCGGAATCATGCCGGCAATCCGCGGTTCGACACCGAGAAATATATTATCGACGACGCTCATATCCTGAACGAGCATCGGTTCCTGATGAAGAATGGCGATTCCAAGCTTTTGCGCTTCCAGAATAGACCGAATTTGAACCGGTTGTCCGCCGAGCAGGATAGCCCCTTCGTCTGGCTCATACATGCCGGTTAATATTTTCATCAAGGTCGATTTGCCTGCGCCGTTCGGACCGATAAGCGCATGCACCTCGCCTGCTTGTAAAGAAAAATTGACTTTATCCAAGGCTTTATTGTTTAAGAACGATTTGCTGATACCCTGCAGCTCAAGCATCCGAAAGCCCTCCAGCATCCTGTCTATTTACTTGCATCGGCAGCCCGCGTGATGGAGCTACCGCCTCGCATCGCTTCGATATTTGCCCGGGGTGACTCCCGCCATCTTTTTGAAAATTTGATTAAAGTAGTTGGAATTAGGGTAGCCGACCCGAAATGAAATGTCGCTGACCGACAATTCCGTACTCCGCAGCAGACGCTTGGCCTCTTCGATCCGGCAATGAATCAAATATTGGATAGGCGCCATGCCGACGTCATTCTTAAAGGTGTGGACCAGGTGATACGGACTGACATATACCAGCTCAGCCAAATCATTAAGCGTTAATTCCTGTTCGAAATGACTCTGGATATATTCTTTTACGGTTTGAGTGATCGACGTGTATTCGGGGACTTTCATCGCTTCAAGCATTCGGATCAGCACGATTGTAATCGTTTTCATTAAACTGTTTACGATTTCCCTGGACCCTGCCGAAGGATGCTCATACTCGTGAACAATGGCTTCGAAATAATTGCCCATCGCGCGAAGGTTATTGCGAAGAGGTACGACCGGACATTGGCCGGCATCCAGCAGCTGTCCTTTGTTTTTTCCGGACACATGAATCGAGAATGTACAATAAATGATCATTAACGGATGATCTGCTGAAGAACGAAGCTGAAAAGGCACAAGCGGATGGCAGATGACGATATCCCCTTCTCTGACGGAGTAGGTCACATTCTCGATAACGCTCTCTCCCCGCCCCCCCTTGATAAATACGAGAGAAGTGACATCGGCACAGGGCTCCGATATTTGGGGCCACGGGTCATTACCGTCCATTCTCTTGGCAGAGAGAAATTCAAGTGCTTCCACCAGCATGCTCTGTCCTGATTGTGACATAGTCTCCTCCAACCCTCGTTAACACAACCGTTAAACCAACCATTTTCCCAGCCTATTATAGACCGTCCCGTCAAGCAATTCTATGAAGGATGTTGCGGAATCCACTTTGGTATCTTGCGGATTATCCAGGGTGCGGAAGAAAGGCCACAGACGCATCGTCCGCGGCCGTATATGACTTCATGACCAGCCCTGGCTATCCAGCAAGCCGTACTTCAACCTGTACCGTTCCAAAATTTTAATCCACCCCGGACCCAAGACGGCCAGAAAAAACACATTGCTGAGCGCGTGGGCCAAATCGAAGTAAAAGCTGGAGGCATAGACGGCCAGAGCCGAGGCCCAGGTCAAATCTTGCCCCATGCCCGCCAGCAGCCAAATATTCATGATCCACCCGAACAAGATGCCCCAGACGAACCCGAAGGCGATCAGCATGTACCGGTTTTTCAGCCAGCCCCGCTGATACAGCATACCGGCCGTCCAGCCGATCATGCCCCAGCTGAACATTTGCCAAGGCGTCCAGGGACCTTGTCCCAGAAACATATTGGAGACCAGCGCGGCCACCGCCCCGACCATGAAGCCCGTCTCGGAACCGAACACGAGAGCGGAGACGATGATCACGAACGATGTGGGCTGCACGCTCGGCAAAGCGGCGAAAGGAACGCGCCCGACGGCGGCAATTGCGGAAAGTACGGCCACCAGCACGATTTCCCTTGCCTGAAGGGACCGACTCTCATAGCGAAGGAAGAACGGCACAATCGATGCGCACACCAACAATAAGGCGATGGGCAAATACTGCTCATCGTTCGCCCACGCCATATAGGCGAGCGAGCCGAAAAACAAGAGGATGACGACAGCCGAAGCGAAACGGACGCGCGCCATGTCAAACCTCCCTCAGCAGCTGGCACATCGCCGTCGTATAGTACAAGTTATCGCGAAAAAACAACGATGGCGCTTCATCGGCCGCGAGCATCCCGTCAAACATCATCGCACACCGGGTCGCGTATTCCGCGGCAAATTCCACGTCGTGCGTAACCATGACCACGGTTTTGCCCAGCTGCTGCAGCTCCCGGAGCCGCTCTCCCCAGCGGCGCTTGGCCGCGGGATCGAGCCCTTTGGTCGGCTCGTCGAGCAGCAGGAGATCGGGGCCTGACAGCAGCACCGCGGCGAGCGCCGCAAGCTGACGTTCCCCTTCGCTTAGATCGTAGGGGTGCCGCTCCAGCACGCGTCCCAGTCCCAGCCTGTTGACGATGTCCGCGGTGTCTTCGGCTGAGCCGGTCCCCCTGTGTACCGCACGGGCCGCCGCCTGCCGAAGCTCCAGCTCCACCGTGTCCTCGATAAAATACGTTAGCGGATTTTGATCGAGAAATCCGATCCGCGCGGCGCGTTCATGGGGCTTCCATTTGCCCAGGTCTTTCCCTTGAAAAAAGAGCTTTCCCTTTTGCGGCTTCAGCATACCGGCCATGGCCTTCAGCAGCGTCGTTTTGCCGGAACCGTTCGCGCCCAGAATCGCCAGCACCTCGCCGGCATACACGCGAAGCGAAGCATGCTTCAGCACCGGCGCGGCATCCTTGGGGCCGTATTGCAGGTACAGCTCCCTGCATTCCAGCAAAACCGGCCCCTCCGGCCGCGTCGTTTGCGCCGCACGGCCCGACGCCGAATCCGCGGCAGCCGACTGCCGGGCAGCCCCGAAGCCAGGCAGGCGACGCAGCTGCTGCCGGCCTTCTTTGACCGTCAGCGGCACCGCCTCGTGCGGGCTGTCGGTCTCTTGCACTTGCAGAAACAGACTCGGAATCGGCGGGACAAAATCCTTCCATCTCTCATCCTCGTCCGTCCAGAGCGCCCCGACCGCTTCACGCGGTGTTCCCGTGTGCCGGATCGCGCCGTTCTCCATCGCGATCACCCGATCCACGACAGGCAGCAGCTCTTCGTAACGGTGCTCGGCGACGATGATCGTCAAGCCAAGATCCTGGTTGATCCTGTGCAGCAGTTGGATCAGCTCCCGTGCGGCCAGCGGATCGAGCTGCGCCGTCGGCTCGTCGAGCAGCAGCAGCTGCGGCTGCAGAGCCAGAACGGAAGCAAGCTGCACGAGCTGCTTCTGCCCGCCTGACAGCTCAAAGACATGCTTGCCCAGCAGCGCATCCAGTCCGAAATAATGGGACAGCTCCGCCGCCCGCCTCCGCATCAGATCGGACGGAAACCCGACATTTTCCATCGTGAACACGAGCTCCGACAGCACCCGGTCCGTCACCGTCTGATTCTCCGGGCTCTGCTGCACCATGCCGATATTTCTCGATATATACCGGTCGTCATACGACGAGAGAGGCTTGCCTTGAAACAGCAGCTCCCCGCTTCTCGCGCCGAAGGGCGCCAGCTCCTTTTTGATATGGCGGAGCAGTGTCGTTTTGCCGCAGCCGGAAGTCCCGCACAGAAGCACAAACTCACCGGGCTCCACCGCAAGGTTGACCCGGTCGAGAACCGCGCGCTCGCCCGCAGGATAATGAAAGCTTAAATCTTGGATTTCCAGAATCGCCACACCCACACCTCCCTCGTTTCCATGATGACCGGCACCGCCGCGAACAGCGCAAAGCACCCGTACGACAACGTCTCCCAGCCCTGCAGCGTTACAGGTTCAAGCGACGGAAAAATCCGGTAAGTCCCATAACCAAGAAGCCGGAACACGACACAGCCTGTAAACAAACCGAGCAGCAGCCCGAACAAGCCCCAATCCCGGGGCCGCATTCTAAATTCCTCATACCGTCCGCGGGGGCCGGAGCCGTACCCCTTCGCTTTCATCGCATCGGCCGTCTGCAGCGCTTCCTCGAGACAGAGCGCCAGCAAAATTTGCAGCAGCTTCATGCCGTCCGTCATCCGTATCCGCAGGCTGCCATGACCGGGGTCGATCCCCTTCATCTGCTGAACCGACGAAATGCCGGCCAGCCGATGCTTCAGCAGCGGAACAAAGCGCATCGCCATGACGATGAGCAGCGCAATTTTCGGAAACAGCGACCCGAACAAATACAAAAACCTGGCGGGCGTGATCACCGCATTATACGAAATGAACAGGACCAGCAGCACCAGCAGGTTGACGGTGGCAAACAAGCCGTACGCGAGCGATTCCAGCGTAACCGGCTGATCCCACGCATAAAACAGGATATGACTCCCCCGATGGGAAAACAACGGATTGATCAACGCATACAGCAGACTAATGGGAAGAAAAAAGGTAAGCATACTTAGCAAAGTACGAAGCTCCCGATTCAAGACAACCAGCACGACCAGAAGGAGCAAGAGGGTCGCGATATAAACCGGATGGGTCACGATCATGCCGAGAACCATAGCGCCTATAAAATAGAAGAAGCATGGAAACGGGTGAAAGGACCGGAAGCCGCTGTTCATTTCGGCTTCGCTCCCACGTCTTCGCCCAGATCAAGCGTGTACAGCCATTCGATCTTGTCGCCTGCCTTTACCTTATAGGCGCCGGCGCCTTCGCCGGGCGCGCTGCCGTTCACCTTGTAGACCCAACCGCTTTTGGGGCCCTCGTCAAATTCATATAAGTTATCGATGCCTTGCACATATGCGTAAGCTCCCTTGCCCTGAAATTCCATCTGAATCTTATGTTGTTTGGTTGCCTGCTTGAGCGCGTCCATCACCGTCATTCCTTCCTCATAAGGCACGGAGCCTTCCTTCAGAAGGACGCCGCGCTTCGAGTCCCCGGTTATGGTGACGGTTAGCGCGTTATGCACCGGCGCTGCCG